>JARRLM010000033.1:0-8090 GCA_037386985.1 Acidobacteriota bacterium
GGCGGGTTTCGATAGGGAGCGAAATTCTAAAATCAGGCGATCCTTGTTCCTATGAGCACATAGGCACACTTCTGATTGGTCTGCATAACCAAAGTTTTATCGTCCTTGACTAGCCCCATGCAAGATCATAAGGAAAATATTATTTTTTATTGTTTAACCCAGTAACTAGAATAGTCATGAGGGAAGCTAATTCTTATCTTAATTCTTTAGCGTCCTTGCGTTAGGGATTCAATCGCCGCCATTCGCTGCATGCGCGTGCTATACAGTCTTCGATCGCCAGTCCGGAAAAGTAGTTCCCGAGAAGGGCGAATCCGGTTTTTTCGAGATTTTGCTCAATCGCGGCAACAGTCGCGGAATGATGAATCCTCGGGGCGGGAAGTGTGAGATTCTGGCCGGCGAGAACATCGATATCTGATATGGAGACCTGCAGCAGGCTGCAGATGCAGTCAATCTTCTGCTGCTGTGTTGTGCCGGGACGGAAATGAAAAGCGAAAGCACGCCAGTCCGGATCGGGAAACGGATCTCTCGAGACAGCTGAGAAGAAAATATCATCAACAGGGACAACGAAAGCGCATTCGGGCAAGAAGCATTTGTTGCGGGGAATACGGGTTCCCAAGCTTTCCAGTTTTGCAGTTTCTATGCGACGGATCGCGTCCGAAAGCGCGGGATACATTCTCCGCAACAGCAAAGCGGCTTCCTGATGAGATACAGCAATGGCCAGTCCCGGTGCATGGAGCGGCCCCCCCTCTTTCACATGAACTTCAAATCCCCCGGCATGCGGCGATAGCCCGATTGCGGAGCATCCTGTGCGGATTTCAATGTCCGGGTGCGTTAGAACAGCATCACAGATAGATTGCAGTCCGCCTGAAAAGCCGAAACTTCGGGGAAACTCCTTGCGTCGAATCCTTTTTTTGAAAAGAGAACCGGGCCCGTCAGCCGGAAATGCGTCGGCACACTGTGAGGGAACAGCAGCAAAAAAAGGCGAAAGTATCCGGTGAAAGTTGCGCGGACCCAGAAATCCGGAATAATACTGCTCGAGAGTGCGGTCCCGCTTGCTGCGGAAAAATCCGACAGGTGCATGCAGAGCGGCCTCGAACCAGTTAAGCCGCCGCAGGATTCTGGGAGGAGTGAGCCAATCTATAATCCCGTTTTTCAGCAACCCGAAGTGTGTGCGTGCGGGTCCTCTCTGTACCAGCCTGTCTGCAAGGCCTGTTTCCTGAACGATATTGAGAAGCTCGGAATAGGAGTTGTAGACGGTGTGCGCCCCCAGCTCATACCAGTAGCCGTCATCATAGCGGTAAGAATAGATGCAGCCGCCCGCCCGCTCCCGTTGTTCAAGAATGAGAACCTTACGCCCTGCCCGGGCAGCTTTCCAGGCATAGGACAACCCGCTGATACCGGCGCCGATTACAATAACATCCGGATTGTGCATAGCGTCCTGCTCCGGTTATCTGCCGTTCGGGTAGAGTTCGAGCATCCGGCCTAATTTCCCGGTCTTTTTGTATTTGACATAATAATCGTCTCCTACGAGAACCAGGACCGGCGGGCCGTTTCCATCCTTCACCGGCATGGGAGGATAACCGGAAAACTCTGGAAGTTGATCTTTTAAACTTTTAGCTTTCCCTATTTCCAGCATGGGGAAATCACCGAAGGTGATTCCCATGGACCCGTAATGTTTCTTCATCTCTTCCGGCAGGGAGGAGTCCGGATCTTTTGTCACGATTATCACGACGTGTGTCGAAAGGAGTTTTCTTTTATCTTCCGGAAAGGTCTTATATGCCCCCAAGAGGTTGTCCAGACTTTCTGCCCTGCCTGTTTCCGGGCTATAATTCTTGTGGAATTTATCCATGCTGACGAATGTTTTAAGGGGCGTATCACAATGGTTTAAATATTTTCTGAAGAACTCACATGTCCTGTCATAATCGTTAAAGTAACTCCCATTTGTATTGTAAGTGGGTAAAACGCCGGCTTTTGCTGTTGCAATCAAAATATCGACAAGATCATGGCCGTCCTCTTCCCAGAGAGTCGGTTCTCCACCCGTGAAATTCATATTCCAATAGGAATCTTTCAGACTTGTACAGTCTCTGATAGCCGTCATCACCTGATCCCATGTTAGCCGGTATCCGGGGCGGATGATATGATCCTCGGTATCTCCTATATAAATATATCCGCAATGTTCGCAATTGAAATTGCACTTATGAAGCAAAGAAACGCCCATTATGTTTGTCGGTACTTTCTGTTCTGTCATTGACGTCTCCTGAAAAAGAATCCTGTTGCATATGCAGCAGGTCGGTCCCGATCGGTCGGGTGTGTCTAAAACTGTTTCACTTCAGATACCTATACTTTCTGCGATTTTAACCCAGTTTGACATATTCCGCTCGAATTTCTCACAAACATAATTACCGTGGGCTTCATGGGCCCCGAATATTTTTTCATCTTTATTCGACGATGCATTTTTAGCCAATATCCAATTGATTGTCATGTTATGCGTCTGCTCTACCGATATTTTATAAGAACAGTCCGATGCTTGAATGATTTGGACTCGATAAAAGAGCGATCAGATAAAACGACTGATTTTCCCATAGAGGGGGAGTGATGCTGGGTCCTAAAAGAGGACACTCCGGTTCCGGTTTAAACTTAGTTCCAGAGGCGAGAGATACGAAAGTTCCGAATCCTTTCCATTCGGAAATGGAGTGGAAGGCTCTTTTTGACACTTTGGACGATGCAATCATGATTCTCGATGAAAACTGCAGAATCCTGATGGCCAATAAAGCAACCGCTGATTTTCTCGGGCTTTCGCTTGAGAATATTCTTGGAAAATTCTGCTATCGATTAGTGCATGATTGCGACCGACCGGTCCCGGGCTGCCCATTGATGAAAATGTTCGACAGCGGCAAATGCGAAATGAATGAACAGTGTTTGAGCCCTGAAGGAGTTTGGAAACGGATTACGGTCTACCCTTCACCGAGGGATGAGCAAGGCAGTTCCAGATTTGTGCACATTATCCGTAACATCAAAAATGAAAAGAAGATCAATGATGCACTAAGCAAAAGAATGAGGGAACTGAATTGCCTTTACGCCCTGTCCAGGTTGATTGAAACAAAAGGGGGCGCCGTAGAGGAAATTTTAAAAGAAATCCCTGGAATGCTCATATCAGCCTTAAGATTTCCCGACGCTGCAGCCGCGAAATTGTGCTGGGATGGCAAGGAGTACGCTACATCTGACTGGAAAGATACTCCTTGGACGCTACGTAAAGATATAATTGTCTCCGGTTGGGATCCCGGCAGTCTTCAGGTGGGGTATAAAGAGAAAAAGGCGGATTTCGAAGAAACAATATTTCTTAAAGAAGAGGAAAATCTGCTTCAGGCAATTTCGAAACGGTTGGGACATGTCATTGAATACAAAAAAGCTGAGGATGCGTTACGGGAAAATGAAGAAATGTATCGTATCCATTTTGAGAACATTTCCGACGTCAATTTTTCTCTCGATCCCGATTTGAAAATAAAGAATATCTCTCCCTCAGTGGAAAGATTCCTCGGATATATGCCTGAGGAGCTTATCGGCAACGAACTTTTGGATTCTAAAATATTGGGGTCGGACTCCAGAGAACTGGTACTTGAGGATGCAGGAAAATTGTTTTCCGGCGAGCACATAGAATCTTCCCTATATCGGTTTATACACAAGGACGGCCGGACCGTTTTGGGTGAAGTCAGCAGTACGCCTCTGGTTAAAGACGGACAGGTGCTTGCCATAATCTCCGTTGCCAGGGATGTGTCGGCGCGGCACCGGACGGAACAAGAATTGAAATATACCGCTACTCTTCTTGAGACTCAGCAACAAACCGCTCTGGACGGGATCCTTGTAGTTGATGAAAAGGATGAAATAATCTCGTACAACCAGAGATTTATTGATATATGGAACCTGCCCAAGGATATTGTCGAATCCCGGTCGAACGAACGGGCGATGCAGTATGTTTACAATATTGTCGAGAATGCTGATGAAGCGAATGCTGTTGTTCGCCATTTATACGAACACAGCAGCGAAAAAAGCCAGGATGAACTGTTTTTGAAGGATGGCAGAACATTGGATCGTTATTCCGCTCCTATGGTAAGCGAGGATGGTCACTATTACGGCCGGGTATGGTATTTCCGCGATATTACCGAATATAAAGAGGCTGAAGAGAGAGTTGTCCAGGCAAACAAGGAGCTTGTAGCCACTGTAACAAAGCTTAAGGAGAAAGATCTTCATAACAGCATCCTGAGAGAGATGAGAGAGATGCTCCAGGCCTGTTCTTCCGTGAAAGAAGGCCCCTCCATAATACGGGGATCCATGTCAAAATTGTTTCCACACGCCTCCGGATCTTTATTTATGATGAGTGCATCCAGGTTGGACCTGGAAGCCGTCATTCATTGGGATGACGTTTCCGATGATGTCGACGATAATATATTTACGCTGGATGCCTGTTGGGCTTTACGGCTCGGTCGTGTCCATCTTGTGGAAAGTCCGAGTAGCGGACCCATCTGCCCTCATCTGAAACATCCGCTCCAGGCTGCCTATGTCTGTCTGCCTCTGGTGGCGAAAGGCGATGTTCTAGGATTGCTTCACCTAAGAGGAAAAACAACAGTCAGCAGAGAACTGCAGAAAAAAACTTTATCCGATCTGAAAGAATTATCCTCTACTATCTCGGAATACCTTTCTCTTTCTATCGCCAATATAAGGCTGAGTGAAAAACTTGCTTCCCAGTCTGTAAGGGATCCCTTGACCGGATTATTTAACCGACGCTATATGATGGAATCCCTGCAAAGGGAAATTCTACGCGCTGAAAGAAAGAATACGACTATCGGAATTGTTATGGCGGATATAGATCATTTCAAGCAGTTTAATGACAAGTATGGACATGCAGCAGGGGACGAACTGCTTATGCATGTAGGCAATTTCCTTAAGTCTAAAATACGGAGGGCGGATGTTGCCTGCCGGTATGGTGGAGAGGAATTCATACTGTTTCTTCCCGAGTCCTCGTTGGATGATACTTATCAGCGTATGGAAGAAATCCTGGAGGGAGTCCAGAGTCTTGTGGCCTACCAACACGGGAGCCGACTGGCATCGATAACCCTATCCCTGGGCATTGCCGTCTACCCCGATCATGGAAGGGATGCAGAAACTCTTTTAAAGGTGGCGGACACAGCCATGTATCGGGCGAAACAGGCTGGCCGAAACCGTATTGCAGCCGGATAAATGAAGTGAACCTGCACTCCTTCCAGGTTACGCGACGCAGCTGTACAGAAATTCCAGAAGAAAATACGGTCCGGATTCGACATTCCCCGGGAACCCCGTTCAAATCCACGGCTTCAGGCGGTGTGACCCCGAGAGGTTATGTTGACCCTGAGAGAATGTTGGTGAAGAGTTTCATTCCGTTTCGGGTTTCCCGTTGAAAGGCATCATTAAGAACGGGAAACGGGATACGAAAAAGTTACGGATACAATGAACGCCCCGTTTTACGGGGCGGACCAGAGCCACGTCTTCTAAGCGTGGTTGGTTACTCAGTAAATTCCGCCTTGATAGATTTGGGTATCAAACCTGCCTCGAAGGCCCTGTCGAACAGAAGTTGCACGGCACTCCGCCCCTCCACTCCATAGTCCAATGTCCTTTCATTGACATACATGCCTACGAAGCGATCTGCTGTTTCCACATCCAGATCCCGTGCATACTCCATAGCATAGTCCAGTGCAGCGTCTCGATGGTCCAGGGAGTATTGAATGCTTTCCCTGAGAAGCCGGGATATTTCTATAATGTCATCCTTACCCAGGTCCCTTCGGATTACATTCCCGCCCAGTGGAAGAGGGAGCCCTGTGTCCAGGTCCCACCACTGTCCAAAATCGATGATTTTATGAAGTTGATGACTGGTATATGTCAACTGTCCTTCGTGAATTAACAGCCCTGCATCAACGGAACCCTGTTTCACCGCCTCCATAATCTGATCGAAGGGAATGACGACAGCTTCGAAATCGGGTTGGAACAACTGCAGTATCAGATATGCCGTGGTCATGGTGCCCGGCACGGCAATTTTTTTACCGCGCAGTTCTTCAGGCCTCATCGCGTTGCGTGCAACGACCATCGGACCATAGCGGTCCCCCATACTGGCTCCCGATGGCAGCAATATATATTTATCCGCAATATAAACATATGCATGGAAAGAAACTGCGGTTACTTCATATTCCCCGCGTAGGGCCTTGCGATTGAGCGTTTCTATATCCTGGAGGGTGTGGCTGAAATTGAACTTTCCGGTCGGCAGTTTATTTTTCGCCAATGCATAAAACATGAATGCATCGTCCGAGTCGGGACTGTGCGCTATTCGTATCTCCATGTATTCCTTCTTTCTTTGCTGTAAACCGCATAGTGGACAAGATTTCTATTCCGCCCCGGTCGCTACCCTCACAAGGAACCTTGCGAGAAATGCGGGTGAATGCTTCGGGTGTAGGACCATACTCTAATCGTCGGGATTGTGGCCGAAAATTTCCTCCCGGAAAAATGTGACCAAGGCTTCTTTCCGGACACGATCTTTAGCATGCAGCGGTATGAGGCTTTTTATGGGCCATCGCAGAAGGGTCATCTCGTATTCCATCGTGAATCCTTTACCGCTGAGATACCACGCATAAAAAAGTCCGAAAAGGAGCCCTGGCGGAAGAAAACCACCGTCCCTGTTGATCGTGATCCGGTAAATCCGGTTGTTTCGAGCGTCGGGAACCATACGCGCCAGGGCAAGGTATGTGTGAAGTTGTGAATCGTTAAGGTAACATTTCCGTTCGGCAACTGGTTCCAGAGTAATTTCGTAACAGCGTGAACCGTTCTGCTCAATCCAGCGTCGTTTTTGAATATATCGCCCCAGCAGGGATTCTCCTAGAGCAATCAGTATATCTCCGTGAAGCCTGGGAGGATTGAGCAGTAAATCCTTGTGCAACTTGATGTATTCATCCTGCGGATCGAAATATCCGAGCACATTGTCCAGTTCGGTGCTGCGATTCCATTTAAGAGCGGGTATGAAACGAACGCCTTTAAAAAATTGTAAATGGGTAGGTTGCAGATCGCGGTTCTCCCATGCCAGGTTGATGAAATGATCCCGTAATTCAGAGGGGCGTATGTCCTTTTCTTTCAGAACTGTTTTAATGGAATTCAGGTAATCACAGAGCAGGGGGCTCCGGTATTTTATTATAGAGCAGCGCGTTTTGGGCTTCTTTAGGGACCGGATTCTTTTTGATTTCGAAGATCTTAGGCCGTATCCTTTTTTATTCTTCAGGAATCTATCAATATACAACAGCGTGCGGATAGCCAGGCTGAATCTTTGAGGGTCGTGATGTATCAATTGGTTGACGTTGTTGTTATGCGGAGTAAAAAGGGTTGCCTCAACTGGACGAACACCCATTGCCTCAACCGGAGAACGATCCAGGTAGATCGGGCTCTTCCCCTCAAGGGCGTAGTTCAACATAATATTTCCCGGGATCTGGTCCATGTTGGCGCTCAAGACGACATCAAATAAACCTTCTATGCCTCCGGCAATGTTTCGACCGCAGGCTTCGATCAGTTCTGAAACAAGAAATCCGCGTTTGCGATTTTTAAAGGACTTATCCGTTTCACCTTCCTGAACCCACGAATTTGCGGCCAGAATTTTCAGGGCGCCGGTGTTGGAACGAATCGCATCAACAATCGGTTCCAATTGAAGAATGGGGATTATGCTCGTATACAGGCTGCCGGGAGCAAAAATGATCAGGTCTGCCTTCTTTATAGTATTCTGGACTGCGGTGCTGACAACCGGCTTGCGGGTGAAATCAACAGTGATTCGATCAACCGGGACACTGCGGCTTGCGAGGGCGGATTTGCTCTGCCCGTAGACTTCCACTCCGTTTGTATAGCGGAATTTAAGTTGTCCGGGAGTTGCCGTCGCAGCGTGAATACGGCCGACCGGAGCCCCGATCAGGTCGGCGATCCTGTTGATCCCGGCTTGAATCTGGCTCAATAGGGCAGAGCAAATCCGCCCTCGCAAGCCGCAGTGTCCCGGTTGATCGAATCACTGTTGATTTCACCCGCAAGCCGGT
>JARRLM010000034.1:0-14226 GCA_037386985.1 Acidobacteriota bacterium
GCGACCCGACCAAGTCTTTGATATGGATTCTTTGAAGAAGATACAACTCAAAAAGAAAACTATAATGAGGCTATTGTCAGGTGTTGTTGTTTTAATTCTTCTACTCAGCTCCTTCTATCAGAACGAGCCGGAAGAGGTCGGCATTGTGCTCCGCTTCGGGAAATATGCACGAACATCAGATCCCGGGCTGCGATTCAAATTGCCTTTCATTGAAGGCGTGACAAAACTTCCCGTACAGCGCCAACTAAAGCAGGAATTCGGCTTCCGCACTGAAGAAGCGGCTCAACGCACACGGTATTCGCCCAACAACCTCCTGGAAGAATCCTCCATGCTGAGCGGAGATTTGAACGTTGCTATCGTGGAGTGGACGGTTCAGTACAAGATTGACGACCCTATACTTTATCTTTTCAGGGTACGAGACGTGGAGGACACTTTTCGCGACATGAATGAAGCAGTCATACGGGCTGTAGTGGGAGACAGGACCATCACCGAAGTACTCACAGTCGGCCGTGAAGAGATCGAATCTACCGCAAAGATGAAACTGCAGGAACTGTGCAGAAAGTATGAAACCGGGCTTACGATTGACCAGATCATCCTTCAGAATGTCAATCCCCCCGAGTCGGTCCAACCCTCCTGGAATGAGGTGAACCAGGCGGAGCAGCAGAAGGATCGCCTGATCAACGAAGCGCTGGGCGAATACAACCAGGTTATCCCTCGAGCGGAAGGAGAAGCCCAGCAAACGGTCCTTCAGGCCGAGGGCTACGCCCTGGACCGCGTCAACAGCGCCCAGGGTGAAGCGGCCCGCTTCAAGGAACTGTACGCGGAATATCGCCGGGCGCCCCAGGTTACGCGACAGCGCATGTACCTGGAAACCATGCAGAATATTCTTCCCAAACTGGGAGGAAAACTTTACCTGGACAACGATGCCAAGGGCGTCATGCCCCTGCTCCCCCTGGAGTCTCTGCAGGGTATTGCAGGATCATCCGACAGAAGGGAGGTTCAGTAATGAATATACGTTCTATTGTCCTGGTTGCTCTTTCTATAGTGGTTTTGATAGTACTGGCAAGTTCTCTTTATGTTGTGAACATGACCGAACAGGTTATCATTACACAGTTTGGAGAACCTGTGGGCGACCCGGTGATCACACCCGGGCTTAAAATCAAGGTTCCTTTTCTTCAGACAGTCAATCGATTCGACAAGCGGTTCCTGGCATGGGATGGGGAGCGAAACGAGATACCCACAAAAGACAAGAGATATATCTGGGTGGACACATACGCACGCTGGCGCATCGTCGATCCGCTCCTGTTTTTTCAGCGCCTGAGGGACGAAAGGGGCGCCCAGTCCCGACTCGATGACATTATCGACGGGGCTACCCGCACTGCCGTTGCAAAAAATGAACTGGTGGAAATGATCCGGAGCACAAATCGTCCCCCGGAAGATCTACAGGTCGATTCAGACGAAGAGTCGGCCATTCTGAAAGAGATTCAAAAGGGCCGGGATGAAATCGTCCAGGAAATTTTTGAGGAAGCATCCAGGAAAGTAGAAGACTTTGGGATCGAGATCCTCGATGTCCAGTTGAAACGCATCAACTACATTGAATCCGTTCAGAGAGACGTATTCGACCGAATGATTGCCGAGCGCAAACGGATCGCCGAACGTTTCAGGTCCGAGGGGCAGGGAGAAGCGGCGCGGATTCGGGGCGAGAGGGAACGCGATCTCAAGAGAATCCAGTCCGAAGCGTATCGGGAAGCTCAGGGGATACGGGGAAAAGCCGATGGAGAAGCGACAAGGATTTATGCCGAAGCCTACAATCGTGACCCTTCCTTCTATGCTTTCATGAAGAGCCTGGAAACTTACGAAAAGACCGTCGATCCCCAAACGACCTTTGTTCTGACAACGAACAGCGATCTCCTGCGATTTATGAAGAACGCTCCCTAAAATCTCAATTTCGCTTCGTTGAAATATATGAATAAAAAAGTGGGCAATAATTCCAGGAGGCATTTATTATAGGACCATAGGTTGGACAGAAATCTATTAAAACACTTTAGTTCGGTTTCTTGAATGAACTATTTGCTGCAACCGCAGAGAACCGGGTGTTTATCGAGCCGGCTTGAGGCATATTTCAAAGAAACCAATAGATGCACTGTATACTACAGCCGGTTCGTCGGCCAGATGGAGAGAGACAAATGTACAAATTCAACAGGCATCGACGGGGATACATCCCGTTCCTTACAGGCATCCTAACGTTATTTATTGCAGGCCAGGGATTTGCCCAACAAACAGGCGAACTTGAAGGCCAGGCTCTCTATGACGCCCTTAAGGCCTTTGAACTCCAGGGCAAAGCCACGGTTTCAGGCCTGAATATCAAACGCGATCGTGGAGAAATGACCTTTACCGGAGACCTCTACTTCGCGGCTCCCGTAAACGGCCGCGTTACCGGAGCCGTATTCATAGGAGAAGGAACGTTTCGGGCCGAAGCGCCTCCCATTGAATATGAGAAGGAAAGCTTAATACGATTCCTGGATACCGACGTCGTCGAATCCGACTTTAAAACAGCTGTTTTGCGCTTCACAGACGACACCCTCGACCTTATTAAAAAAAGTTCGTCCACGGAGCCAATCCCCGACCAGGCTTTGGATCTCGCCAAGGATTTCGAGCCGCGCCTTCTTGAAGAAACGGGCGTCAACATGTCGGCACGCCTGGCAATATCCCTGGAAAACAATGAATCGCCGGGTGTCTTCCTCGCCCAGTTTGACAAGGGAAAACTGGACCGGTTCACATTCCTGCTTGACCCCCAAACCCTCATCCTCACCAACAACTTCGGAATCAACGGGGGTGAGAAAGTCGTTGTTTTCCGGTATGAATCTTATGCTTACACCAACGATCTCTGGATCGCCACCTACGCGGAGGAGGATTTTGAGAAGGGACAGGTGAACTTTTCCGATGAGTTCGATGTCGTCAATCCCCTGAACTACAGGATTGAAGTCAACCTGCTCAAAGCCAGGAGAATCCTGCGAACGAAAATGCGTATCGATTTTGAATCCCTGGTCGACAATCTTCGCGCGATTCCGATGGTTGTGAACGACGGGATCACAGCCTATGACAATAAACGTCTTGAGGATTCCATGCGGGTGCAGTCGGCACAATACCAGGGCCAGGACATTCCCTGCATCCAGGAAGATTGGGAGGTCGGCCTGACCTTCCTTCTGCCCAAACCGATGCAAAAGGGGGAAAAATTCAGTATCGAAGTAGCTCTGGACGGCGATTTCATTGACAAACAGGACACATTCGTGGACATCCACTTTCTTCAAAGCAACACGAACTGGTATCCACGACACGGATACCTGAAACGCTCCACTTTCGATCTCATATTCCGGCATCAGAAGAACTATAAAGTAGCGAGCGTCGGGTCTCGAATACGGGAGGAAGCATCACCGGAGGATGACGATATATGGATTACCGAGTATCGAATGGACGATCCGGTTTCCTTCGCCTCATTCTCTGCGGGTCAGATGCAATATGTGACGCAAGAGCGCAAGCTTGCATTCGGAGACATGGAACTTCAATTCTTCTCGGTCCCTAAATCCGGCGATTACAGGGCAGTCGATGAAGACTTTATCCTTGCGGAATTGGGAAACGCCCTGAACTACTTCAGCAATCTCTTCGGCCCCTATCCCTACAAGAATTTCCGTGCATCGGTCTTCCCTTTCAGTGCCGGCCAGGGGCTCCCTACTCTGTTGATGCTCGCCAATGCGACCGAAGCCAATAGAGAAACCTTTAAATTTCTCTCTCATGAAACGTCCCACCAATGGTGGGGGAATTTCGTCGCCTGGCGATCTTACCGCGACCAGTGGCTCAGCGAAGGCTTTGCCGAGTACTCCGGATTGCTGTACGTCCTGTTTCGTATGCAAAATCCCAAGGAACAGAGAGAATTCCTGGATGTCATGCGATATGGTCTGAAGTCTCCGCCCAGGACTGACACCGGAGTCGGGAAAGGCAAAGTTGCGGAAATAGGCCCCCTGATTCTGGGGCGGCGTTTAAGAACCCGGAATTCGATGAACGCCTATCAGCAGCTGACCTATGATAAGGGAGCACTCGTTTTGCGCATGCTGCATTACCTCTTCAGCGATCCCTACTCGGGAAACGATGCGCTCTTTTACCGGATGATGAAAGATTTTGTGACACGGTTCGCGAATAAAACAGCCAGCACCAATGATTTCGTTGCTGTCGCCAATGCCTATTTCGCGCAGGCCCCTCTTGCAAAAAACATCGGGCTGAAAGATCTCAACTGGTTTTTCCAGCAGTGGGTCTACCAGGCGAAGCTTCCGAGTTACCGGATGGAGTACAAAATTGAAGAGGGTGAAGGCGACCAGGTTTCCATTTCCGGAAAAATATTGCAGACAAATGCCGGAGAGAATTGGATTATGCCGCTTCCGGTGGTCATGGAGTTTTCGGGCGACCAAAAAGCCCAGGCCTTTGTGTGGGCGAATGGACCGGAAGCAAACTTCCAGCTTCCCCCTTTACCCATGAAGCCTAAATCGGTCAAACTGGATCCCGACTGGTGGATCCTTTCTGAAAAAACCGAAACCAAAAAGAAGTAAATCTCGTGCAGGGGCGAACACCCGCTTGTCCGCCGAAGCCCGCAGGGCGGAGGCGGAAGGTTCGCCCCTAAGATTTTTCAACCCATCTGCCAATATTTTTCAATCTATATTGCCCCTGACCCTGGTTTATTCGTGCTATGCTGCGGGCCGTGGGCGAAAAGAATCGATCACGCCATAACGGCTTAGCCTGTCAGGGTCTCACGGCCAATGGTACTGGGTTTAAACGGGAACCCAAAGGGAGGATTGCATGAAAATTCGATTCGGTTGGCCGATATGGCCCTTACTTGCGGTTTTTGCCGTAATTCTGCCGGGGTGTGGCCGGAAAGCGACACAGGTTCAGGTTGAGGAAGGTACGCTGTCCGGCACTTTCGGGAACGATTCATCCATTCGAGTTTATAAGGGCATTCCGTTCGCAGCCCCGCCAGTAGGAGATTTCCGCTGGCAGCCTCCACGCCCCCTGGAATCCTGGAAGGGAGTCCGTTCCGCAGACAGGTTCGCGCCTGCCTGCGCACAAGAACCGATTGGATCCCTTTTGCCCTGGACGGAAGAGTATATGCATCAGGGAGAAACGAGCGAAGATTGTCTCTACCTCAATATATGGACAGGCGCAAAATCTGAAAATGAACGGCTGCCCGTAATGGTTTACATTTACGGCGGCGCCTTCACCCAGGGATCGAATGCGGTATCGATATATAATGGCGAGTCGCTTGCCAAAAAGGGTGTTGTGCTGGTAATTCCCAACTATCGGGTCGGGCCTCTTGGCTTCCTGGCTCATTCCGAGCTGACAAAAGAATCCGATCATAGTACATCCGGGAATTACGGTCTTTTAGACCAGACATCAGCGCTGTGGTGGGTCCATAAAAATATCTCCGCTTTCGGCGGAAATCCCGACAACGTCACTCTCTTCGGCCAGTCGGCCGGCGCCAGATCGGTTGCCATGCTGATGCAGTCTCCTCTAGCGGAAGGACTTTTCAGCCGTGCAATCATCCAAAGCGGCCCGGGTTTATTTTCAGCGAATGCTCCTGGCACCGGAACATCTCTGGAAGAGGCGGAAAGGGCAGGGATGGAGTTTGCCAAGGCCAAAGGGGTCTCTTCATTGTCGGAGTTGCGTGCCATGCCCCCGGAAGCATTGCTGGAGGTCCCGCAGGGAACACGTTTCGGCCCCATCCGGGACAACTGGTTCCTTCCTGCGAATTACCAGGCTGAGAAACAGGTTCCGGTCATGAACGGAATCACCGCGGATGACATGGGAGTCGTCGCCAGCATGGAATCGCCGCCCGAATCGACCGTCTCCACCTACGAAAAAGACGCCCGCCAACGCTATGGGGAAATGGCGGACGCATTTCTCTCTTTGTACCCTGCAACATCCGATTCGTCTATTCCCGCTCTGCGTAGAAACAGCGGCCGGGACAGGGCGCGCGTTTCCCTGTACCTATGGGCAACGGAACAGATCAAGACAAGCAATCCTGTATATACCTATTACTTCGATCGAGCCATCCCATGGCCGGAGCACCAGGAATTCGGGGCCTTTCATTCCAGCGAACTTCCCTATATGTTCAACAACCTTCATCTGCTGGACCGGCCGTGGGAAACCATTGACCACACCATAGCGGATCAGATGTCTTCATACTGGACCAACTTTGCCAAGAGCGGAGATCCGAACGGCCCGGACCTGCCGCGGTGGAAGCCGTTCAGCGAATCTGAGGCTGTCACCATGCAGCTCGGCACCCGGATGGGGCCTCTTCCGGTAGCCGCACCCGAAAAATTCGCTTTCTGGGAAAAAGCGTTGCCGGAGACCGGGCAAAGATAAGAAAGGGGGACGTGCTTCTCCTCAAATGGGGCGAACCTTCCGGCTTCGCCCCTACGATTTTACCCGGTTGCATCAGGTTTATTGACCCATGCGATCCATCTCACGCTGGGGGGATAGAGCTCTGCTCGCCTTCTTGACAACGATATCCTTTGACAGGGTGAAGAAAGCGGACTGCCGGATATCCCTTGAGGACGCGCCGATTTTCACTTCATATTGCCCCGCTTCGGCGATCCAGCTCGACTCTGCAGTCACAAAGGAAGCGAGATCACGCGCACTCAATTCAAAGTTCAGTGTCTGGCTCAGCCCCGGCTCCAGTAAACCGGTTTTTGCGAAAGCCACCAGCTCCTCTCGCGGCTTGTTCAGCCTTTCGGCAGGGGCGCTGAGATAAACCTGAACCACTTCCCTTCCGGCAACCGGTCCGACATTTTTGACATCAACAGAAAATGTAACTGTATCCTTGAATTCTTCAGAACCAAGTTTAAGGTTCGCATACTCGAACTGAGTAAAAGAGAGGCCGTAGCCGAATTCGTAGGCCACGTCCTTATCAAAGCTGTTGTAGTAGCGGTAGCCGACATAAATATCCTCTTCGTACACAACCTCCGCTACATTACCGGCCAACCCCGTACCTTCACGCCCACTGTCACCGGCTAAAGATTCATCCGACTTAGATTCCAGCAACTTTCCAGGAAAATTCTTTGCAGAAGGCACATCCGAGTAAGACAGGGGCAACGAATCGACAAGCTTGCCGGAAGGATTCACCTTTCCGCTGAGAACGTCGACGATGGAATTTCCCGCCTCCTGCCCTGGCTGCCATGCCAGCAGGATGGCATCCGGATCGTCTCTCCAGCTGGCCGTCTCGATCACGCCCCCGATATTCAAGACAACCACGGCCCTTTTTCCTTGATCCCGAAAAGCTTTTGAGACGGTTGAAATCAAAGCCTTTTCCCTTTCGGTCAGATTGAAGTCGCCCTCTTCCTGCCTGTCTACGAATTCACCGGAACTTCTGCCGATAGTGATCAGGGCGATATCCGTTTCCGACGCCGCTTTTCTCGCAAGCCCCGCCTGGACCCCCATCTCCTCGATCCGCGGTCGCGGCATAAACTGGGCGAGCGGTCCCATTCCGGGAGTCTGTTTTGCTTCGGCATCCCTTATGTAGGCGGCATAGGCTTCCTTCAGGGGACCGTGCACGGAATATCCCGCATTTTCCAGTCCCTCTATCAACGCAACGCTGTAGGCTTCATTGACGTCTCCGCTTCCGGTCCCGCCCGTAATGATTTTGTAGGAGGTATTTCCGAAGGCGGCCACATTTTTAACACCTTCCGCAAATGGAAGAGTCTTTTCTCTGTTTTTCAGTAACACCATCCCGTCCGCAGCCGCCTGGCGGGCAACAAGGGCATGGGCTTTGAGATCCGGTTTATTGGAATAGGGATACTGATTGTAGCGGGGACTCTTGAACAGGATATGAAGAATCCGTGCAACATTCCGATCCAGAACACTTTCGTCAAGCCGTCCTTCATTCACCGCAGCAATAATATTTTCACGCTGAGTGGGATTTCCAGGCATAAGGAGATCATTGCCCGCTTCCATCTGGGCATCTGGGCAATGGAATCATTCCCCCCCAGCCAGTCGGTCATGACGAAACCCTGAAATCCCCAGTCTTCCCGCAATACCAGAGTTAAAAGATCATAGCTCTGGCTGGTATATGTTCCGTTTATCTTGTTGTAGGACGACATGACCGCCCACGGCTGCGCCTCTTGCACGGCAATGCGGAAACCTTCCAGGTAGATTTCGCGCAGGGCCCTTTCACTGATGATCGTGTCGATCGTGAACCGGTTCGTCTCCTGGTTGTTCGCCGCGAAATGCTTGATCGACGTGCCCACATTCTGCGACTGCACGCCACGAACCATTGCCGCGGTCATTTTCCCCGTTACAAGCGGATCCTCGGAGTAATATTCAAAATTCCTCCCGCACAGGGGATTGCGGTGAAGGTTCAATGCCGGAGCCAGCAATATGTCCACACCGTACTCAAGCACTTCCTTGCCTACGGCTTCTCCTACCCGTTGCACCAGTTCGGTATCCCAGCTTGAAGCCAGCAGAGTTGCAATTGGGAAAGCCGTACAGTAATACGCAGTCGCCTCATCGGCCCGGGTGGGACTGATCCTCAAGCCTGCCGGCCCGTCAGCCAGCACCATCGGTGTAATCCCCAGATGGGATAAATCGGAAGTCGTTCCGGCAGCACCCGGAACAAGCTTTTCAGTCAGTGTAACCGATGCAGCCCCATCGGCGCCGGCAATATTCATTCCTGTGCCGACAACCAGGTCGGCTTTTTCTTCCAGGGTCATTTTGGCAATCATGTCATTCATCTTTTCCCTTTCTGCATCGTCCGGCGAGCGGGTGCAGGCTGCAAGGCTAAAACCGAACAGAACCGGAAGCATCACACAGACATACTTAGTTCCAAAGCCCATTGTCATCTCCTTTGCCGTTCATATAAAATCCTAATAAGTAGTTGCCCGTTAAATGTATATTAGTATACATTTAGAGATTATGGTCAAAGAGTTTACTTCATGAATGTCGATCCGGATCCATGATAGCCCGGGAAAGGCTCTGAATGAACATTCCTTTTTACATACAGGTCGCCGCAACCATACGAAGAAGAATCCTGGCGGATGAATATGGTCATGGGGAAATTCTCCCGTCCTCCGAGCAGTTGGAGAAGGAATTCAGTGTCAGCGCCATAACCGTAAGAAAGGCGCTGGAAATCCTGGCGCGGCAGGGCTATATCCTGCGCAGGCGCGGCATCGGCACAACGGTCAGCAAACCGGGTTCTGAAGTGATTACGTTTGAACTGGGGGGAACCTTTCGTCGTTTTATCGATTCTCTCGAGAAAGAACTCCTTGGATCGGAGGTGCTCGACCTGACAGTCGGATCCTGTCCCACCCATGTGCGAAAAATGCTATCATTAAATAAAAAACAACGCGTATTTTGCGTGAAAAAAATCCGCAGGTATGCGGGTGTTCCTATCGGCTACTACCTGCATTATAGTGAAGCCCGACTGTGCAAAGGAATCACCCGGAAAAAAGTCGAAACCAATTTATTCCTTGAGCTTTTCGAACAGGCATCCAAGCTCAAACTGACCAGAATGGAAGAGAGTATCCGGGCGGCTATCACGGATATTGATCTCTCCAAGATTTTGAAAACCGAATTCGGAAGTCCTCTGTTCTTTATAGAGAACGTTTTTTTCGATTCCAGGAACAGGCCGGCGACCCTGACACACATCTACCATCGGGGAGATATGTGTTCCTATAGAGCCAACGTAAAACTATAGATATTCCGAAACAGAGGCGGGTAGAAAAAACGCATCGTTGTAGCTGTCCGTGAAAGGAAGGGAGACATGAGCGACAACAGTAAGATTCTCGCCGACGCCCTGCAGGGAAAAGTCGAAGGTATTTACGAAAACGGCCAGTATGCGTTTAAAGGAATTCCCTATGCGGCACCGCCTGTAGGCGACAACCGGTGGCTTCCGCCGCAACAGGCCAGGTCGTGGGAAGGAATACGGCCTGCCAAAGAATACAGCCGCATTTCACCCCAGAATGAAATGCCGGCGGCCGCGATGCCGAAAAGTTTTTTGATGGACGAACCTCAGGACGAAAACTGTCTTTTCCTGAATATCTGGACCCCGGGTATTGATCGTGCCCGACGCCCGGTCATGGTATGGATTCATGGCGGAGCCTTTATTATCGGATCGGGATCCCAGGAAATGTTTCGTTCCAATACCCTGGTCTCCAACGGGGATATTGTCCTCGTCAGCATCAACTATCGCCTGGGCGCCTTCGGATTCATGAATCTGAAGGAAATCACCGGAGGGAAAATTCCGGCTACCGGCTGCGAAGGGCTGCTTGACCAGATTGCGGCAATCGACTGGGTTCAAAAAAACATCCAAAACTTCGGCGGTGATCCGGGCAATATTACCCTTTTTGGAGAATCCGCCGGTGGAATGAGTATCGGATGCCTGATGGGAATGCCCGTAACAGGGGGCAGGTTTCACAAATGCATCCTGCAAAGCGGTGCGGCAAATACAGTCGGTTCCCTGGACGAAAGCGCTGCAGCAACCGAACAGTTCCTGGACATCCTGGGGTTGTCTCCCGATTCCGTTGATGAGATCCGCGCCCTCTCCACGGAACAAATTATGTCCGCTCAGGAGAAGCTGGGAATCATCATGCATGAAAGGGACAACAGAATCACTCCATTCCAGCCGGTCGTGGACGGGATTGTAATGCCGGAAATACCAATAAATGCTATTAAAAACGGGAGTGCGTCCGGAGTTCACACACTGATCGGGACAAACCTTGAAGAATTCAAGCTGTTCAGCTTCATGGACCCCAGCCTTCGCAATATAGACGAAGCCCGGATGATCCAGCGCGCGGAGGGATTGATTCCACCGGAACATGTACCCACCGTGCTTGCAGCATACACAGAAGCGAGAAAAGCACGGGGTGAGTCCACAAACCCAGCCGAGATACTGGAAGCAATTCAAGGCGATTTTATGTTCCGCATCCCCGCACTCAACCTGGTTGCGGCGCAACAAAGCAACCGTCAACCCGTATTTAACTACCTATTCAACTGGAAATCGCCTGTATTGGACGGGGTGTTGGGTGCATGCCACGCATTGGAAATCGGATTCGTGTTCGGCAATCACGATAATTCCTTCTGTGGCTCCGGACCCGATGCCCATACACTGTCCCGAAAAATCCAGGATGCATGGGTTGCGTTTGCCCGAACGGGAAATCCAAGCTGCGAGAGCCTTGGCAGATGGGAACCCTATGGAGAAAACAGAACTACAATGCTTCTGGGTAGGGAGTGCCGTCTCGAAAACGCTCCTTATGAAAAGGAGCGTCGTCTCTGGGATGCATTCGACATCTTGATTGCAAAGCCGATCTGAATTACGGTTCCTTTGAAGAGCAGGATCTTATTTATGAAAGCATCTTTTATGGACAGAGGGAAATATTACAGAGGATTGCTCGTACTGATAGGAAGAGACAGGATTGTCGACCCGAGAGAGCGTGCTTCAATGCTGTGGTTAGGGAAAATGCTGGATTTTGATGAACGCTTCTGCGAAGCCGCAATCACGGATCTGCTTAGAAACAGGTACCTTTCCAGCGAGCCGATCCTTTTTGATGAACGACTCATTGCGAAATGCTTCTTACGCGATGCCCTCCGACTGGCCCTCATAGATAAAGAGCTCCATGCACACGAACTATCCTGGCTGAAAACAGTTGCCCAGACCAACAACATAACGGATGAATGGCTTGATAAAGAACTTCAGGGTCTCGAAAAAATCCGGCTCACTGAAGCTCAGCCTGACAGTTTTGAAATCAGACAGTACATTTAGCGCGCATTTCTGCCGGTTTAGCGTTCCCCGTTCATGGCTTTCAACCGGAAACGGGGAACCCCGAACGGAAAAACTCTTCACATAAATACTCTCCATTAATGAAGAGACAATCCGCCATCGTGAACTATCAGCTGTCCCGTAATCAGGGCGCTGTCGTCACTGGCCAGGTAAAGGGCGGTTCCTACAAGGTCTTCCGGATAGGTCGGCCTTTTAATGCATCGCAGCGGCAGCTGTATTTCATCGAGAGGAACATCCGGGAATTGCTTGTTCCTGTCGAATTCATCGCCGCCCTCCGAATGGGTGAAGCCCGGCGCTATCGCATTTACATTTATATTGTAGTCACCCAGCTCCCGGGCCATTCCGCGGGTAAAGGCCCAAACGGCCCCTTTGGATGAAATGTAATGGGGCAGTCCCGGTACTCCCTCAAAGATCGTTGCTGAAGCAATATTGATGATCTTGCCCCCCCTGTCTTTCATGTAGGGGAAAACCGCCTTCGTGCAGTGAAAGGGACCCAGGGTATTGGTAGCCATTATGCGCATCCACTCTTCCGTTGTCACCTCCATGAAAGGTTTGATGGTCACCAGGGTTCCTGCATTATTCATCAGGATATCGATGGAACCGAACCGATCAACCGCAGTTTTGACCAGTGCATTACATTGATCTTGATCCGTAACATCCGTTTTCACATAAACAGCTTTTCCTCCTGCCTCCTCGACATCAGACACCGTCCTGGCTCCATCCCGGATGTCACCAATAACGACATTCGCTCCTTCTTTTCCAAAACCTACTGCGAAAGCAGCTCCGAGTCCCCGGGCTGCACCCGTAATCACCGCTACCTTATCCTTCAGCCTCATATCCATTCTCCTTTATATATGATTGTTTTGAAAAAACTGCCATCCTTGTCATTGGGGACGGTCCATGCGATTTTATTGAAAAATAAAGACATAATTCATTTTAATACTTGCAAAAAGGTCTTAGAGGAAGATTTTGACGATGTTTTCCACTTCCAATCAGTAGAAAGTGGCAAGATTTCCATTTTCCCTGATTAGAGATATTCAAGGACTATGATAAGCTAAAGCTCCATGGCCCTGCCAGGAATATCCGGGTCGTTCCACGACAAATATAAATAGATGGATCGGCGCGATCCTGTATGGATCGAGAAGGCACAAGGTCGAATCAGGCAATTCTTTTTACAACATTTTAAACGCCGGGTGTTAAACTCAGCCGGAATCTATATTGGAGGATAATTAAAATGGAGATCAGACTAACCGCCAGCGGGACAAACTCACTGTCAACCAAGACATTCTTCAGCGACGAATACGGATTTGCCGTCGCATCCGTAATTGTAATGGGGAAAAAGGATTGTGTTCTCCTGGATGCGCAGTGGACCCTGTCCAACGCCCACCGGGTCATTGTAGAAATCCTAGAAACGGGAAAAAACCTTACGACCATTTACCTGTCCCACGCACACCCGGATCATTATTTCGGAGCCGGCGTGATCGCCAAGGCTTTTCCGAATGCAAAAGTGGTAGCCGTACCTTCGGAAGCTCAGATAATCAATAAACAGTTTTTCGGCAAAATCGAGCACTGGGAAGGTATTATCGGCGCCCACAACACGTGCAGAGAAACAGTAGTGGCAGAGGCTCTGGAAGAGAACGCTTTCGAACTGGAAGGACACCGTCTTGAAATTATGACGAAAGTTATGGGGGATATGAAATACAACACGATGGTGTGGATTCCGGATATCAAAACTCTGTACGCCAGTGACGTTCTGTTCAACCAGTCCCATCCCTTTACGTGTGAACTTACGAAGGAAGAGCGTGCACAGTGGATCGCCGATGTAGACAAGATTGAGACAATGGGCGCCGACGTGATTATCCCCGGTCATCAAAAGCCCGGAATGCAGTTCGACAAGAGTTCGCTCGATTTCACCCGGGAATATATTGTCGCGACGGAAGAGGAACTGGTCAAACAGGACACCGTTGAAGGATTCTACTGCGCCATGGCCGATCGTTTCCCCGATGCCAATATCACCCGGTTGAGCAACGGAATGAACTCCGCTGTGTTCAAGGGAGGTCTCGACTGGAACTGGCGGGAAATAGAATAGGGAATTGGGGACTTATAAATAAATCCCTGTAGTTCAAGTCATGACAGCCGTGAAGGGGTTAAGACTCCTTTACGGCTTTATTCCAGATCAATAAATAGGACTGCAGGATTGCGGCTCTCCCTATAAGAATGCACGAACGCTCATTGTCCTGCCCAGAAAACCCATAATGCAGCTATCTATGCCATGGTACAGTTTTTTGGTACGATGCGTTTCCACCGATAACGAGAGAAAACCTATGAACGCCAAAGCAATGATTGCAATCGTCCTGGCTTGCGCCTGCTGTTCCCTACCCTTCTGCATTGATGCACAAGGCTTCATG
>JARRLM010000035.1:0-8446 GCA_037386985.1 Acidobacteriota bacterium
GGGGGGGATAACGAGGTCTGGATCATTGCTCCGGAAAGACAGGTTGTCGTAAAGACGATTGAAGTAGGAGAAGCTCCTGATGGAATTGCAATAGCCCCCGATGGGAAACGAGTGTATGTAGCCAACAGCCGATCGAACGATCTGTCAGTGATCGATGTTCAGATGATGCGTGCCCTGGTTACTCTTCCTGTAGGCAAAATGCCCTTTGGAGTAGCCGTGAGTCCGGACGGAAACCGTGTTTTTGTGGTTAACAACGGATCCAGAAATGTATCCGTCATTCCGACGGATCTCAGCAGACTGGAATTTCCCACTTTCAAAGTAGAAAAAGGGCCAACCAGCATTATCATCGCTCCGGATAACCGTACCGTATATGTAGTCAATGAACTTTCCAATTCCATCGTAGTTGCAGACGTGCCCGGTCTGCAATAAAAAGAAGTTCTGAGTTCTAAGTTCTGAGTTTGAAGTTCAAAACATGCGTCAGGAACACATCGGAGGGTGATGAATAAATGGCAAGCAATATTCACTACTGCGTCCAGGGAACGGGATGCTTGGTATAAAATCCCTAACAAGGCATGGAAAACTGCTGGCAGGTCCCCTGTCACCAGGAATCCTTCATCCCTGATTCTACGCCATTTATAAATCAAGGATCCGAGTATCTGAACTTGGTGCCCATGTAATAGATGCAGATCGGATAGTGCACGAACTGCTCGCCTGTTATTCGAAAATATTTAAAAAAATTGTGGAATCATTCGGGGAGGAAATTCTTTCCCAGGACGGCTCCATCGATCGCAAGGCGCTTGGAAAGATTGTTTTTTTCGATCCTGAAAAAAGGCTTGTACTCAACAGTTTGACTCATCCAGAGATAGGGGCCGAGATTCTACGAAGAATTTTGGAATTAGAACAGATTTCCGAAAGAGGGATTGTCATAGTAGATGCGGCGTTAATGGTAGAGTCCGGTTCCTATGAAAAGTATCACCGGTTGATTGTGGTAGCCTGCCATCCTTCATTGCAGATCTCCAGACTTATCGATCGAGATGCTTTGACACAGGAAGAAGCGAGAGCCCGGATCCGTTCCCAGATGCCTATGGAAGCGAAGTTGAAATTGGCGGATTACCGTATCGATACATCCGGGACCTTTAAACAGACTCATGAACAGATCGACGCCATATACAGAGATCTTCTGAGTCAGGAAATACATTTAAGAGAGCATACGGATTGAATTGGGATGGTCTTTTTCTCTTCATGCGATACTATCGTAATTATTTGAAGAAAAATGGGTTAACCATTGTCAGGAGCGAACGACGCCGGGGGATGGTTTGCGAACATTCAAATTGACAATGTTTGCTTTGCTGTGTTACTAGTGCCTGTCTTGTAATATAACGCTTCCGAATTTCAGACTGGGTTGTGTAACGGGGCAATTTGAAGAATATCTCAAACGCCTGCATTTTGATGCCGACTTCGTGAATTTTTAGGATTCAAAAAAGCTATATAAACATCAAGCTGAGATAGGGATTATGTTGAGTTACATTTGGTTGATACCGATTCTACCGTTGGCGGGAAGTATTCTTATCGGGCTCCTGGGTTTGTTCAAGTTGCGAAATACCGGAGAGAAGCTGAACAAGAAGATTGTCTCGGCTCTGGCGCTCGCATCCGTTGGCCTTGCATTTATTCTCAGCGTGATCCTTGTTTATCAATTATTCGTTGTCGATCATGAAGAAATATTCACCCTAGACGTACTGACATGGATCCGCAGTGGAACGCTGCCGCTTGCGGACGGCGGATCGGCCAATTTCGATGTTTCCTGGGGATTCCAGTTGGATCCGTTATCCGCTGTGATGATATTAGTCGTAACCGGCGTAGGTTTTCTCATTCACGTATATTCCACCGGGTATATGTGGGATGACAGCGGGTATTATCGATTCTTCTCCTATCTCAATCTGTTCATGTTTGCCATGCTTACGCTGGTTTTGGCCACCAATTACCTTGTGATGTTCGGAGGCTGGGAGGGTGTCGGTCTCTGCTCGTATCTTTTAATCGGCTTTTATTTCGACAAGAAAAGTGCAGGAGATGCCGGCAAGAAAGCTTTTGTGGTAAACAGAATCGGAGATGCGGGATTTGTCCTGGGAATGATGCTCGTCTTTGCCCACTTCGGTTCACTGCGTTTTGAAGAGGTTTTTGTGAAGGCCTCGGAACTTTCTCCAGACCACGGATACGGGTTTCTTTTCTGGGCAAGCATCTGCTTTTTCATCGGGGCCTGTGGAAAAAGTGCGCAGATCCCTCTCTACGTCTGGCTGCCCGACGCCATGGAGGGCCCGACACCTGTTTCCGCACTCATCCATGCCGCTACCATGGTGACAGCGGGTGTCTACATGATCTGCCGCAGCAATGCTCTATACAGCAGGTCTGAACACGCATTGATGATTGTCGCCATTGTAGGAACATTGACGGCCATTTTTGCCGCCACAATAGGTTTTGCCCAGACCGATATAAAAAGGGTTCTGGCCTATTCGACCGTCAGCCAACTGGGGTATATGGTTGCAGCTTTGGGCGTAGGGGCATTCGTGGGGGGCATCTTCCACCTTATGACTCATGCATTTTTCAAAGCTCTCCTCTTTTTGGGAGCGGGTTCGGTGATTATGGCCATGCACCACGAGCAGGACATGTTGAAAATGGGCGGCCTGAGGAAATATCTGCCGTGGACCTACTCTACAATGCTGGTCGCCACTCTGGCAATTACGGGAATTCCTCCCTTCGCAGGTTTTTTCAGCAAGGATGAAATTCTATGGAAGGCCTGGAGCAACGGACATCCGCTTATCTGGCTTCTGCTCTGGCTCGGTGCGGGAATGACCGCTTTCTATATGTTCCGGCTCCTGTTCCTTACATTCTTTGGTAATGAGAGGATGGACGACCATACGCGACATCACCTTCAGGAGTCTCCCAAGAGAGTTGTCTACCCACTCGCTATACTGGCAGGTCTCTCAATTATCGGTGGATGGATAGGGATGCCCGCATGGACCGGAATAGCCAATAAATTCGAGCATTTTCTGGAACCGGTCCTGTGGCTGCCGGAAGATATCGCACATCCGGTGCATGCAGCCCATTCAACCGGTCAGGAATTGATATTGACGGGATTGTCCATTGCCGTCGTGTTTGTGGGCATATTCTTTGCGCATCGTTTCTATGTAGCCAGACCGGGAACAGCAGACAGGATTACGGCAAAAATCAGGGGCATGTACCAACTGGTATACCGTAAGTACCTCATCGATGAACTCTATGACGCGCTTTTTGTCAATCGTACTAAAAATCTTGGAAACGCCTGCTTTTTCTTCGATTCAAAGTTTATTGACGGGCTACTCGTAAACGGAAGCGCTGCTGTGACACGGGGAATATCGACGATATCCAAGTTGTTCGATTCCTTCGTTGTGGATGGTCTGGTCAACTTGATCGGATGGATCAACATGCAGGTGAATCGCCTGCTTACGGCTTTTCAGACCGGCCTGGTACAGCGTTATGCCTTGATCGCTGTATTCGGTATTGTCGTTTTGATATTGGTTTATTATAAAGGCCTGCTCGGTTTTTAAAGGATAGGGCCGGTATGGATTGTCAGAATTTCGGGATCTCAAACTAGTAGAGTAGCTTGCAGGAATCCCGGATTTATAATTTTAGATTTTAATACAGGGAGTCGGAATCGATGGAATTCTTCATGAGCAATATCCTGAACATAGTCTGCTACTTCCCGCTTGTGGGAATGGTCCTGATTTGGTCACCCCGAAGAAGAATGAAATTGCAGTCAAGTGGATTGCCAATGTTACTGCGTTTATTGGTTTCATCATTTCCATTCCGCTTTTTACCGCATTCAACAATCCGGAATATATAGGCCAGGATGGATTCCGGTTTATATTCAGGTGTCAATGGATTCCGAGGATCGGCGCCGAATACAAATTCGGAATTGACGGCATCAGCATGCTGCTGATACTGCTGACGACACTGCTCGGGTTCATAGCCGTTCTTTCGTCCTGGACTGCCATCAAGGATCGCGTCAAAGAATATTATGCGTTTTTACTTCTGCTGCAGACCGGAATGCTGGGTGTCTTTATGTCCATGGATTTCCTGGTTTTTTATGTTTTCTGGGAAATCATGCTCGTTCCCATGTATTTCCTTATCGGCGTGTGGGGCGGTCCCAGGAAGCTGTATGCAGCTATTAAATTCTTTCTTTACACGCTGGCGGGATCCGTCCTGATGCTGGTAGGAATCCTTGCCATTTACTTTTACCAGTACGGACAAACCGGGAACTATTCCTTCGATATTCTTGCATTTCAGAAACTCGGCTTCCCGGAAGATCTCCAATTTTGGGTGTTCCTCGCATTCTTCATCGGATTTGCCATCAAGGTCCCGATGTTTCCATTTCATACATGGCTGCCGGACGCGCATGTGGAGGCACCCACGGCCGGCTCTGTTATTCTGGCCGGCGTTTTGCTGAAAATGGGAACATACGGATTCGTGCGGTTTTCACTTCCGATGTTCCCGGATGCATCGATGCAGTTCCTAAAACCGCTATTGGTGCTTTCGTTGATCGGAATAATTTACGGCGCTCTTGTTGCCATGATGCAGAAGGATATGAAATCGCTTGTGGCCTACTCCTCGGTCAGCCACCTTGGTTTTGTCATGCTGGGAGTATTTGCCGCCACCCCTGTAGCTCTCCAGGGTGGCATATTGCAGATGATCAACCATGGCATATCCACAGGCGCACTCTTCTTGATTGTGGGGATAGTTTATGAACGGCGTCATACACGGATGATTGCGGATTACGGCGGGCTGAGCCACATCATGCCTGTGTATGCAACCATCTTTCTGATTATGACGCTCAGTTCGATTGGAATGCCCGGATTGAACGGATTTATCGGGGAGTTCCTGATCCTGCAGGGCACGTTTGCCGCGCCTGGGCTCTGGATTTACGCCGCGTTGGCCGTTATCGGAATTGTCCTGGGGGCCGCCTACATGCTCTGGCTGTATCAGAGGGTTATGTTTGGAAAACTTGAGAATACCTTAAACAAGGCATTGCCGGACCTGAATCTGCGTGAAATCGCCACATTTGTACCCCTGATTATCCTGGCGTTCTGGATCGGTATATACCCCACCTATTTTACAAAATACCTTGAGGAGCCGGTTCAGGCTATCGTCGAGCGCGTTCGCAGCGATGACTTAAAATCAGAAATTGCGGATATTATGAATCCGCCGTCAAGCAACTTTTCCGAAAATGTAAAGTAAAAGAAAAAAGCCGAGAATGAATCCAGGTCTACGATTTCTTATCTGGATGGATTCTCGGCTTTTTTTCAACCGATTCAAAGGTTTACGATTAACAAAAAATCAGTGTGCAATTTTTTGCCAGGATACGTCGAATTCATCTTCGAAGCCGGGGCAACGATCCGGGGTATGGCATTCGATGCATGTTTCTACAGGAGGGACAGCAACCTGAACTGGCGTCAGTTCACTCATATGTTCCTGGGCATATCCGTGGCAGGATTCGCACTGGACATTCATCAATTCAGGCTGTTGCTGTTTCATGTTGAATCCGCCGGGCTTTTCGAACAGGGTCGTATGACAAGTAAGGCATGACGGATCGAACTGTTTTGATCTTTCTACAAGCGTGTTGTAAGCTTTGGCGTGATCCGTAGCCTGCCATTTTTGTACGACATCCGGATGACAAGCTTGACATTCCGTAACTCTTAAATCACCCTCGGCGGCAGATTTGTCTCCGCTACCGTCATTCCCCCCGTACAATTCGACGAGCTTATTATTATACTCGTCCAGCATTGCTTTCACTTCAGGATCGTTTTCCATATCCTGGCCAAATGGAATGAGGGAATTCTGGGATGTTTTTTCTCCATTAAATGTGACCTCCAGAAGTCCCTGGTACTGGCCCTTCTCACCAGACCGGACCATAAGCGTATCTCCGGCCTGCGCCGGATCCTCTGTCTTTAAAGTATCCTGTCCGCCGATGATGAGATCGATGCCTTCTACGCGCCTGGCAAGGACCCAGTCACGGTTCGTTTTCTGATGGGCGAGCACAATCGTGTAATCCACTTTGCCTGAAAGCTCTTCAATGATAGCGTTCGCAGCTTCCAGCGGATCCGTTACCTTGACAGTTCCGCCGGTAGCTTCCTCCACCTTGTCGGTCATTTCAGAGGTATCGCCCATAAGACCCAGTATCGCTACGTTTTTACCATTTACCTCTTTAAGGATATATTTTTTAAACAGCAAGGAGCCGTTCTCATCCGTGAGATTCGCCGAGACAAAAGGGAAGTTCCATTTCTTTTCAAGCTCCTTCAGAATAGGTACTCCAAGGGCCAGGTCCTTTTCCCCTACGGTGACGGCATCGACTCCGATATGACTGAAAATATGAGCCATCGTGTCTGCTTTAAGCTTTGCCGATTCCATAACGGATTCTGGTATCTCTTCATCCTCGTTCAACAGATCGCCCGCATCAACGACAACGAGACAATCGCCGTTATTTTTTCGGTATTCATTCAGATAGAACGATTTCTTGTACAGCCCGCCGAGCTGTTCACCAGTTTCCGCTCAACCACAAGACTCGAAGTATCCCTGGATATTACCGCTATAGGCAATGGCAATTTTCGTGCCGTCGGCAGCATGTGAGTCTTCAACGGAAAAGCTGATAGATAAAAGAGCAGCAGCACACATAAGCGATGCTATGAAACATACAGTTTTTTTCATCCATACCTCCCAAAAGGCCGCACATCGGGGTGATTGTGCAATCCCAGCCAAATAAATACAAAAGTCGGCCGTAATAATAGCATTTAAAAAAACTTTTCTCATCAGTATTTCATCGAATGAGTTCTGTTCTACCCGACAATTATGTTAGCTAAGTGGATTTTCACCAGCAGAATATATGATTTTACTGGCGAAATCCGTCCCGGTATATTCTTGTTTCTGGTGCAGGTAATTTTCTGTACCCATGACGTGTCAAAGTTATGTAAAAGTGGGGGATTACTGATTGCGTACAAAATGAGGGTGTGTTACTTTTTGCCTTCAATTGTTGAAGGGGACAAGGAAAATATTGTGGGAACCACAAAGCTAACGCGCAAAGAAATTCTTGCCGAAGACCAGGCGCACAAAGTCATGGTTGCGCTGATTGAATTTCTGAATCTTTATAAAAAAACAATAACAATCCTCTGTATTGTGGCGATACTGGCCGGTTTAGGAATATACGGTGGATCACTGTTCCTGGGAAAGAAAGAGATGACGGCTCAGGAGGTCCTTGGCAGAGGAATTGACTTCTACCATGCAGAAGTTAATCCAGATGCATCGGATAATCCGTTTGAAAACGGTCCTGTCGCCGTATTCCGCAGTGATACTTTAAAATATCAGGCTGCTGCCCGGGAATTCTCTTCAATAGAATCGGTGTACGGATTTTCCAAGGTGTTCATCATCGCACGTTATTATCTGGGCCTTGCCCAACTTAAGTTGGGGGAAAAGGAAGAAGCTGTAAAGAACCTGGAGATGGTTTCAAACAATTCCAAGGCGCGTACTGTCGGATACCTTGCAAAACGCGTGCTTTCAAGAGTATATACAACATCGGGAAATACTGACGAGGCAAAAAAGTTACTGCGAAGCATGATAGCGGATGCAAAATACGATCTGCCGAAAGAAGACCTGAGCATTCAACTGTCCAGAATTCTCGTTGCAGAGGGGAACAATGAAGAGGCTGTTAAGGTCCTGCAGGAAGCCAGTTCACAAGGATCTGAGTTCAGCAACTTCAAGCAGAAATTGGTGGCGGAATTGGATAAGGTGCGAAAGACGATACGAACAGAACCGGAATCCTGATCAACCCGGCATGAACCGATGTACGAAGCCCCTGCTGAATTATACTGAATGGTCCGAAATGCCGCTGTAAGTCCTTATATTCCACCGGTTTTATCCTTGACAAAGCCTTTCCCGGTAATATAATTTCCACCTTCGTCTGAAGACAGGAGTATTTACTGTGTTCATTGAAATTGAGGACTTAAAGCCGGAACCGCTTCATGTCCGCCATATTTTCCCTGCAGGAGAAATACATTTTTCCCATGAGGATGCGACTCTTAAGGAACCTGTAACCACCGATTTTTCACTCGTTCATAAAGATCGCAACCTGCATGTCGAAGGGAAGGTGGAGACGGCCATTTGCTTCAGATGTTCCAGGTGTGCAAGGGAATATACCAAAGCTTTCTTTGCCGGATTCAATCTTTCCTACATGCCTCAACCCGTGTGGTCTTCGGATGAAAATGTAGAGGTGGAACTCCGTTATGAGGATATGGATGTCGCATTCTATGACGGGATTGTATTTGATGTGAATTTGATGGTTTTAGAACAGATTGAACTCTCAATGCCGATGAAATTTGTCTGTCGAGATGATTGTAAAGGTCTCTGCTACAAATGCGGAACCGAT
>JARRLM010000036.1:0-7873 GCA_037386985.1 Acidobacteriota bacterium
CGTAGGTTCCTCCATAGAAGCGCAGATCTTCGGCCTCGTTTCCCATTTCGGTCAGCGCCGCAAGACCGGAACCTACGTGGAAATCCATGTGCCTGAGAAAGCAGTGCTGGGCATAGTGGGCACGGATGGCGACCGCGGCGGGATTGCCTTCACCGATTTCAAAATCGATGTTGCTCATCGCCGAATAGAAGGTTCCGGGACTGGCGTCACTGATCATGTCAGTCGGCGGTACGGTCCCCGGCGGCGGGAAGGGGACACGGAAGGATCCCGGGCCCTGCCCGGCACCAGCGGGGCGGGGTTTAAAACCTGCGAACATTACCATGAGACCGATGTCCTTCTGGTAGCCCGGCGTGTTGTCTCCGAGCACGAATACGGGCCGCGTCGGGCCATAGCCGTAGATGCGTACTCCTGCCCACACGTATAGAGTGTGCGTCAGCCGGTAGCGACCCGATGGCACAAACACGATGCCTTCCCAGAGGCTGCTTGCAGCCTGGTCGATGGCCGCCTGAATAGCGGCGCTGTCGTCGGCTACGCCGTCGCCATGCACGTCGAAAGCGGGGGGTTCCAGGTACACCGCCCTGGGATCATCGAGCCTGATCCTCAGGGCAGACGCCGCGGTGAGGATGGAAGCTGCGCCTTGCAGTACGATGACAAACAAGAAACACTTGCGGACTAGAGTTTTCATATCGATCAACCTATCTGTTCACCGGTGAGGCGGTGGTTGCTGGATTCGTCGTACGGAGGGAAACCTCGACATCGTTTCGTTGCGCAAGTTCGCCCGGTGTCTGGTTCGTCTGCGGTATTTGGCAGGGCCGGCAACCGGATGCGTTCCTGGATGACATCGAGGACTTACAGGTTAAATGAATACCGTTTTTTGCAAATTAGCCGTCTATCCGGTCGTTGCCGGTTATTCCGATAAAAGATTGTTCGTGAACTTTCGTGATTTCCGAATTTGATTTTACTGCAATTCTGAGTGGATCGATCCAAAAACTTGAAAATGGACACAATTCTCCGGATAAGACCCAAAATGAATAAATTAATCACAATTCTTCGGGTACACTGCAGTTGAATAGTTTAAAGTATAATTAACACATACCGGAGATCACTTATGGACAATACCCGGAGGCATCGCGGGTGCCTTCTTGGCCTCGCGGTTGGGGATGCTGTAGGCACAGCCCTGGAATTCAAGCCGCCGGGAAGCTTCCGGCCCATTACGGATATGGTTGGCGGTGGGCCGTTCCAGCTGAAACCGGGCCAGTGGACGGACGACACATCGATGGCCCTCTGTCTTGCCGAAAGCCTGGTTGCGGAGATGCGGTTTAATCCGGCCGACCAAATGCGGCGGTACGTCCGCTGGTGGAAGGACGGGCACCTCAGTTGTACGGGTAAATGTTTCGATATCGGCAATGCAACAGGCCAGGCTCTGTCGCGTTTTGAACAGACAGGAGAGGCGCTGAGCGGCTCTACCGACCCGAACAGTGCCGGCAATGGATCGATCATGCGGCTTGCCCCGGTGCCGATGTTTTACGCTGAGGAGCCGCTGCGTGCAATAGAGCTTGCGGCTGAAAGCTCCAAAACTACCCATGGGGCCAAAACCGCCGTCGATGCCTGCCGCTATCTTGCCGCCCTGATTGTGGGAGCGCTTGGGGGAGAATCGAAGAATAAATTGCTTTCGGATCATTATTCGCCCGTGGGTGGATACTGGGAGGATCATCCCCTGGTTGCGGAAATCCGGGAAATTGCTTCAGGTTCCTTCCGGCGGAAGGAGCCTCCGGAAATCCGGGGATCCGGGTATGTGGTGGAATCACTCGAGGCAGCCCTGTGGGCATTTTACAGAAGTGAGGATTTCCGCGAGGGGTGTTTGCTTGCTGCAAATCTGGGGGACGATGCCGATACGACCGCGGCTGTGTATGGACAGCTGGCCGGCGCCTATTATGGAGAAGCTGGGATTCCGCAGAGCTGGCTGGACAGGGTGGCGATGCGGGAGATGATTGTGATGTTTGCCGACCAGCTGCTGGGCTTGTCCCGCGGGGAAAAGGTTCACCCAGGATCGATAGAGGATCATGATTTAACTGCCGAGGTTTACAAGGCGGCGGAGAAAAACGTCGACTCGGTGCCTTTCGAACGCTCCTACTGGATTATTCCCGGGAAACTGCTGGCCGGCGCCTACCCGGGCAATCCCGATTTTGAAAAGGCCGAAGAGAAACTGCTGAAGTTTTTCGATGCCGGGATCCGGTGCTTTGTCGATTTGACATCCCCGCAAGATGCGAATCTGTACGGAGAGGTGCTCGTGCCTTACGGGCATTTGATAGAAAAAGCCGCCGCCGGGCGTTTCAAAGTCCATTATCGCCGCATGCCGATTACGGACATGGATGTTCCTTCGCCAGCCGAAATGCGAGAGATCCTGGATGTTGTCGACGGAGCCGTCTTTGGCGGCGTTCCCACATACGTGCATTGCCTGGGCGGTTTCGGGAGAACAGGAACGGTGATCGGTTGCTGGCTTGTCCGGCATGGAATTGAACGGGGGAAGGCCGTGATCGATCTCATCCGGAAGCTTCGGCGCAACGAGCCCCAGGCAAGCTGGGAATCTCCCCAAACAGCCGGTCAGCGCCGGTTTATCCTGGAGTGGAAACCGGGGGATTAGAGTCCGTGCCGCGACCCCGGATATCCCAACCGTTTCTTAACCCGAATTCCGAAGTTACGGGTTAAAAAGGATCTTTATCTTGTGAAATCATCCTGTTTCGTGGGGCAAACGCCGACTTCGGCGAAGTTTAAATTTCTACATGATGACTTGTTGCGAGCAAAGAAGAAGGCCTCATTGGGGAAATGTCAATTTCGGAATTCGGGCTTGAATTTGGTTCTACACAAAACAGGGGGACTTATGGCACTGATTGTTGATGCAGTAAAAAATGTCCGTGTTGGTGAGCCGGCGCTTTTCAGAAACCTGGCGGTTTTTCCGCTGTTCGGAAGCGACGCGGGAGCGGCTGATTACCTGACTCTGGATGAGGCGCTCGAACAGAAATGTTCTGAGGTGACCGAGGTCAGCGAAGGCGGAAGCGTTCCCGAGCTGAAATTCGTAAATTCCGGCGAGAGGCCCGTTTTCCTGCTCGACGGCGAGCAGCTGATCGGCGCAAAGCAGAACAGGATCCTCAACCTCAGCATCCTGGTCGCAGGCGGCAGGACCATCATCATACCGGTTTCATGCGTGGAAGCCGGGCGCTGGAGGCACCGCACAAGCCGGTTTTCGTCCGATCAAAGCGTTCACTATGCCGAGGGAAGAGCCAGAAAGATGGCCCAGGTCAGTCTATCGATGGGTGCTACAGGGCAGAGAAGATCGGACCAGTCTAAAGTCTGGGAGGATATCAGAGAGAAGTCTTCCAGGTTCAGTGTGCTTTCCGATACATCGGCCATGAGCGATATTTTCGAAAAGGAGGAGGCACGGCTTAAGGATTATGAGCAATCCTTCCAGGTCCGGGAGGGGCAGTCGGGTGCCGTGTTCGCAATCAACGGCAAAATTGTCGGCCTTGATCTGTTCGACTCGGTGGAAACCCTGAAAAAGCTCTTCCCGAAACTTCTTCAGAGCTATGGGCTGGATGCTCTGGATCATGACAGGCGTGAATCGTCCGCTGGAAAAGCGGCTTGCGGCTTAAAAGATGTGGATGCGTTTCTGAAAAGCATAACCGAAGCCGAAGCGAAGGAGTTTGACGCGGTTGGAGAAGGGCACGATGTCCGGCTTTCGGGAAAGGAATTAACAGGAGCCGCCCTCATTGTGGATAAACGCGTCATTCACATGAGTGCTTTTGCGGTTCATTAATCGCGCATCACTACGAACAGGGGTTCACAGGATGGGAAGAGTTCAGGACAAAGTGGCCATTGTGACCGGCGGGGCCCGGGGATTGGGAAAAGCGACAAGCGTTTTGCTGGCGCAGGAAGGTGCGCATGTTGTTGCAGTCGATATCGAGGACGAGCTCGGCATCGAGGTGGTAAAGGAAATATTGGGAGCCGGTGACTCGGCACGCTACCGTCACATGGACGTCACCAGTGAAGAGGATATAGAGCGGGTCTGCCGCGAGGTGGGAGAGGAATACGGGCATATCGATATCCTTGTCAATAATGCCGGCGTCAGCGGGATTCTCAAACAGACCCACGAGATAAGCGTTTTGGAATGGGACAGGGTTCTTGACATCGATGCAAAAGGCGTTTTTCTATGTACCAAACATGCTGTTCCCTACATGAAGAAAAACGGCGGCAGCATTGTAAACATCTCCTCTGTATACGGTATTGTGGCAGGAATCGATAATCCGCCGCCGTATCTTTATCACGCCGCCAAGGGCGCCGTGAGAATGATGACCAAGTCAGATGCCGTCTGCTATGCAAAGGACGGGATACGTGTGAACTCGATACATCCCGGCTGGATATGGACGCCGATGCTGGATGAAGTCGGGAGAAAAGCTCCGGAGGGACAGGATGAGTTTAATCGCAGGCTGCTGAGCCATATCCCGCTCGGCCACTACGGCGAACCTCGGGACGTTGCCTGCGGTGTCCTCTATTTTGCTTCGGATGAGTCTAAATTTGTAACCGGCAGCGAGCTTGTGATTGACGGCGGCTATATTGCCTGGTGAAGCTCCGGATTCAGAGTCTTCCCATATTAATTCCGGTGACTGTCACCGGAATTTTTTAGCCCTGAATGCCTGCCAGGACCTCCTTGCCGAACGCCAGGCAATCCGCCCGTTTCAGTAGATCGTAATCTTCAAGAGCTTTGCCCGCTAAACCGGGATACGCATCTTCCATCCTTTTGCGTGTCGCGGGATCGAGCAGGGATTTTGTTATTCTGCCGTTAAATACTTTTGACGGTATATTGCCAGCCCCGCACAAATTGGACAGATGGTTGTCGATATATGCGGTTTTTTGCTGCGGTCCGACCGGCCTCTCCCCGTTTCCGCAGACGGCGAACAACCCTTTGACTTTCGTAGCCAAGGATTCTTTGTTCTTTGCGATGTAATCCTGCAGTTCTTTGGGTGTTCTACCCGATCGAATAGATCCTCCAATAATGATGTTGTCAAAAGCCTTTGGATCAGGGTTTTCGCGCACATCAAAGACATCTGCAATGCCGCCCATCCCTTCCGAGATCCATACTGCGGCGTCGCGGGAGCTTCCGCACCAGGTTCCGTAGAGCACAACACATTTTTTATCTGAAGGGATGGGATAATATTCCAGTGCCGGCGTCTCTTTTGCCAATGCTATCGTGCTGATTCCGGTCGCCAAACCCAATTTAAAAAAATCTCTTCTTTCCATCTACTGTCTCCTTTGTCGGGGATCTATTGTTTCGTTCATGAGTCATCGCTTTAATGATTATTTTTCAGACGATCCGTCGCTGTCGATGAAGATATATTTGCTTCTCATATCCTCCGGCACCAGATCTCTCCTGGCAGTTTCAGCCAGTTTGGGGCCGTAGTGTGCCTGGATAAAAAGAAACGGCCGGGTCACTCTGGTAATGGTAAATGGACAGTGAACGGTATTTTCCGGGATATAGATCATCGTCGATTTGTTGATGATATGTTTTTCCATTTCGGTGCCCATGTACAGCTCGAACTCCGCTCCCAGGTCCTCCGGATTTTCCGGATCGCTGCCCAGCGCCACCAGCACTTCCGGAACCGGGTGCGTATGCGGTCCGTGTCCCAGTGTTTTAGTGGCCAGTTCTCCCATCCACATAGCGGAGAAATAGTTGCAGCCTTCTATGATATCATTGTCGGCGAAAGTTACAAACATGTTGCTGGCGCCGAAGCCGATTTCCCTCTCGTCCGGAGTCAATTCGTTGAGAAAACATTTGCGGTATTTCGAACCCGATCCCTGCGCTGAGGACGGGTTGGGTGGATTCATGACCGCGGCTATACTCTCTTTGGTCGGCATGAACGCCGCCGATAATACGCCTGCCAGGGCAATCCCGGCAGCGCCGCCGGTGATTTCCTTCACGAAACCCCGCCGTGTCGTGCCTTTTTCAGTTTCTGTAGTAGATCTCATGGCTGCTTCTCCTTTGGGCTAATAGTTAATGTTGTCATGTCGCAGGCGGCTTGAAATCGATCAATTTACTGTCAACAACTGTTTCGCGCTACGGATGACACGATTATAACCGGTTACCGATTATCGCATAAAATAGTGAAAATGGTGTCGGTCTAGAGTGATAGCCCACAGCATCTGCACTATTTTTCGGGTGAATTTACCGGCGAGGTTGCCGCATTTGAGCCCAATCGATCCTCCAGCGACCCCTGGGAAGAGAACGCCAAACCAGACGGCGCAATGGAGTATCACGGCAACAGTGATATAAAACGGCAGCGCGTTCGTAGAATCCGCGGGTATGAAAACTGTTGGGGAATCCAATCCCGCGCATGTCCAGGTGATGGCAGAACTCGTGGCATAATGTGCTGAGAAATGTACCGAACGAAGTCACCCGCTTCTGAACGGCCGTTCGCATCCAGACGCGGATCAAAGCCGTATCGGGGTGATAATCGCCAAAAAGCTCATTCGATCCACTTTCATAAACACGCACGGGGCGCGCATCGAGAACCCGCACTTTAGGTTGTATCACATTGAAGAGAGCTGCCGCCTCCTCCAGAAAGCTGTTGCAATCAGTCTGTACCTGCTTTTTCGATCCGGACGAAAGGGCTGATTCGATCTTGAGTGCGAGCGCGTGAAGTTTGTTGTTGCCCGGAATCGTCAGCGATGCCATTTGATCACTGCGGTCGTATTCGGAACGCCTTGCAATAATTCTAGGCCTGGGATCGGTAATCATTAAATTTCTACGAACAAAATATCGGAATTGAGGCGAACCTCAATTCCGGAATCGGGACTTCGTATTATTTACAAGCTTCTGATTGATAAAGTGTACGGCATATATTCATCCCGTAGATTCGGAATTGAGACGAACCTCAATTCCGGAATCGGGACTCCGTAATATTTACAAGCTTCTGATTTATAAAGTGTACGGCATATATTCATCCCGTAGATTCGGAATTGAGGCGAGTCAGTTTATTTGAGTTTCACCGTCTTGGGGTCGAGATGGCGATGATGAAAGATCCTGATTCGCTTGAATTTGCCTTTTTCATCCAGGTCGTAAAGCACAATCTGGTTTAAAATATGAGTTTCCCCTTTTTTCCACTGGGCTCCCGGCGCGCCTTTGGGAGGGTTTTTAAAAACGTAGAATTCGGTAATCAGTTCGACGCAGAACTGTCTGCCCCTGGAAATGAAAGCTCCCACGTTGAGGACTTCACGAATATTGGCCGTAAGCGCCGTATAGTTCGCTATGAACTCCTTAGGCCCATGGAGGGTGTTGCCGGTGACGCCGGGTTTCTGGGGCCCCATGAAATTATCGGGGTAGGCTAAAGTACAGTCCGGTCTGAAGTAACTGGCGACTTTGTCAAACCTGCGATTGTTGAAATGATCGACATATTCCATAAATTGTCTGCGGTTCATAGCGGATTGTCTCCTTTCGGTGATCAGCCCCTAACAGTGCCGGCCTTAGGGGAAGTGGGAACGTAAATGCCGGGAATCATGTCGCTGGAACGGTTGCCGATGCGGCTTTCAGGCCTGGAGATATGGCCGTCAGGCGGATCTCTCCCGGATCAGCCATGGCCTGGACAACAGCCAGGCACAGGCCGCAAAAAGCTTTTCTCCGGTTTGACGCGAAGTCTTCGTGGCTTCGCATGTCGCCGCGAATGAATTTCCAGCCGAAATCGAAACTGTCACGCATTCTTGGCTCGATATCACCGGTTGAATCCGACGTTTGTCCGTAAACAGGATTCGAAGATTTGAGTACAGATAAAAATGCCACACTCCCGGCTGCCTGTTTGAATAGACTGCGTCGACTGATATCCAT
>JARRLM010000036.1:7925-8545 GCA_037386985.1 Acidobacteriota bacterium
CTCTTTTATCAGTACATCGGAATCGGCAAGCTCGAGCATCTTCCGATAGCACTCTTTGGCTTTGTCTTTCTCACCTCGCTTTTCGTAAACGAGCGCCATGTAGTAATAGGCCAGCGGCTGGGTCTCTGCAACCCTGTGTTCGGTATCGAGTGCCTTCTGGAATTGTTCGAGCGCCAGGCCATAATCCCGCAATTTGAAGTAGTTCTTTCCCATCCTTAAATGAATTTCCGCCGGGTGAATTCCCTGAGCCTTGAGCGGCAGATCCCTTAGCAGTTCCCTGTAGACTTCAAGGGCTGATTTTGAATCCTTTGCGGCGTATTCGTAAGCAACCGCGAGGCATATGTCCAGCATGAAATTGCGCGGATACATTTCGCGCAGACGTTGGAAACACCTTACAGCACGCTCGGGTTCTCCCTTCCAGCCTTCGAGGTAGCCCATCACGAGCAGGGAATCGGAAACCCTGAAGATTCCCGTATCGATAACTTCCTGGAGCCTTTTTGTTGCGGCCTTCTTATCACCCGGAAGCCCATAAAACCATTCTGCCATCTTACGAAGAACAATATTGAATGATCCGACTGCATATTCCACAACAGCCATGCTGGTCTTGGCATCGACAAGAC
>JARRLM010000037.1:0-7831 GCA_037386985.1 Acidobacteriota bacterium
TGCCGGTATATGACAGACCGAATTGATAAAGGCATTATATGCCCAAAGGAGGTAAGCCGAACATGACCGGAAGAGACCCCGGCCTTCGCTCGCATGAGGAGATCATGCTCATGGCCCTTCGGCTGCATCTTCCTGGGCTTCAGAGGTATCTTCCTTGCTCTCGAAGACCGGGGTAGGTATGTTGGCCTGGATTGTGGAGTTCCGGGCCAAGGGAAGGTCGGGTTAATCCGTGCTGAAACTGAACAGGTCTCGCCGTGTAGGCAGGGAAAGCTCAAACGGATTGGTAATCGGGCTGTATGTTTGTTCGAGCCGGTCGCGGAATGGCTGAAAAGATTCCGCAGTTTTCTGCGGGAGCGAATCCTTCCAGGGCACACGTCCTTCGTTGTTCTTCATCTCCTCGATCTCTCCCTCCAAATCCGAACGCCATTGATTCCATTTTTCTGTATCTCCTGTATCCGCAAGCGAGTCGAGCTGGTTTGACAACATTCCTATTAAATCACGGTGGGTTTGGGATGGAACACGCACCATAACATAAGACGTGTTCGCGTTGTTTCCGGGACCATCGCCGGGAGAATGGCTGAGCCAGGAATAGTACGCAAGAACGTAGAGGTAGGTGTACTCTCCAGGACTCATCCCCTTGTCGAGGAGCGCCTGGTTCCGGGCTTCCAACAAATGTCCGATGTCTTCACCCATCCCGACGGCGGACCTCATTCTTTGAAAGATCGTCCCTATCTTTTTTCCCAACGGTTTGCCATCGAACTCCCGCCCGGCGTCTTCGTTCGTCGGAATGTCCGAAAAAAAGTGGATGATATTGGTTCGATATTCCTGTGTTGCTTCCCGGACCGCCAGAAAGATTTCCAGTCGCGCGGCAGGGATTGAACCGTCCGCGGCAGGAAAGAAATCACCCGGTGCGCCGAACTTCTCCTCTAGAATCTTGCGCGTTGCCTCGGCCGTATAGAAACCGCGCCTGGCGTTTCTCCCCAGAGAGATACCCCAAACCATGATAAGGATGATCACGGCGATGAGTCCCGCGCACCCCAGTCCACACCCCAAGAGCCAATTTGATTTTTTGGTCATTCTAAAGCCTTACGTATCGTTCTAAATTCCAAAGCATTCCTTTTGTCAACCGGTCTATCTTCTCTGCGGAGAGCTGCTTTCGTTCCCTCCTTCCCGTACTGCAGAGTTCATTGTAATAACCATTGTAAGATTTATGCAAAGGTTGCCTCCGTTATTCTTTTTATCGCGGACATACCAAATTAAATGTTCATGTCCATACCTCCGATTATTGTTTTCAAAACAATAAACCGATAACCCATAAGAATATTCAAAGAATTCCACGTCGATTGCGGCTTGTTCCACATAATTCGTTGACACGAGCCCGCCGCTTGCGGACAATGGTTTGGCTCGGTCGGAGCATCCACGTCCGCGGAAAGGGCTGCGCCCACGACTCTATCATCGAGTTTAGACTCTACGGTCTCTTTTCTGTCTGAATGCGGACGCAGACTCCTGAAAGGAGACTTGTCATGACCGACTCCACACCACAGCCTTTTGCCGCCTTCCGCCTCAACCTGGAGCAACAGAAAAAACGCGCCAAGGAACTGCTGAAATCAGCGCGCAGCGGCGATCCTGTGACCATGCAGCGGATGCAACGGCAAGGTTTCGATACCGCGCCCGATGCACTGCGGCTCGCCCGGGCCCAGCATTGTATAGCGCGGGAATTGCGCTTCTCCAACTGGTCAGCATTGAAAACCCATATAGCTGAAATGGAACACACGCGCGAGACATTACGGTCGCAGCATGTGATCGATGCAGATTGCCCCACCATGCACATCCGTTGCGGACATGATATCCGGCAAACACTCAAGGATGCCGGTTTTCAAGGTGAGTTCAACCTGCACATCAATCCCTACCTGCAGGGTCCGGTGACCGCGGATGCTGACTGGCTGCAGCGACGTGCTCGGTTCATTACCGACAATTTTGGACCTTACCAGAACCTCAAATATGAAGAGGTGCTGCAGGATTGCCGCGAAGAAGAAGCAAGGCTAGAACGCGCCAGCCGCGACTTCGAGCGGGTGGTCCTGTGGTTCGAACACGACCGCTTCGACCAGTTCGTGTTGTTGCGCTGCCTCGCCTGGTTCGCGCAACATGGCGCGCCGCCCCGGCTGGAACTGGTTAGTACCAATGATTTCCCGGGCAGCAGGCATTTCCTGGGTCTGGGTCAATTGCCGCCGGAAGCTCTGCGCATATTGTGGACAAAGCGTTCGACGCTTGGCACGGAACACGTATTGTTGGGTCAACAGGCATGGGAGGCTTTCCGCGCGCCTGATCCCCGGGGTCTGGGCAAACTCATGCAGTCGACCCTGCCGCTTCTGCCATACCTGCCTGCTGCCCTGCACCGACACCTGCAGGAACTACCCTCGCTCCATAACGGTCTCGGTCTGACGCATCAGCTCCTGTTGCAGACAATCGGCGAATTCGACTCTATACGTATCAGCAGTCTGGTGGGACTGGTTATAGGCAAACACGATCCTCTGACTAGTGGCGACATTTCCATGGATACGATCCTGCGGGAGCTGGCAGCGGTTCCCGAACCTCTGGTGTTGCGTGAAGATATTCATGAAGTGAAGCAATGGACCATGGACACGGTTACCATAACTAAAGCCGGCCGCAGACTTCTGGCAGGCGAGGTAAACTGGCTGGAACTTCCTGTAGCGGAGCGTTGGGTGGGTGGAGTAAGGATTGCACCGGGACAACGCAACTGGCACTGGGATGAGAGGAGGCACGATCTCATCCTGCATTAAATCCCCTTCAGATTCCACATCCTGACCAGGTTATGAATTGTTCACTCCAAGTGCGAACATCCAGTTCAAATTAGATTTTGGCATGGATCTCGACTACTTTAGCCTACAATCTGCTCCTTGGCAGGCATAAATTTTGGGACATGGAGTCCACCTCTGTTTTATGGAATCGACTGGATTTTGAAATAATACTTTGTAAAACGTTCCTCTATTTTTTCTGGACTGTGGTTAGATTACTATAAACATTTCAATAGCTTAAATTATTCATGAAAAATATTTTCATGATGCTTTGACTTTCCTGAACTCTAATCTTAAAAATCACATAAGGAACATTATTAAATCTGCTTACGAATGAATCTCAGTTGATTACTTGACTGTGAGGTGAAAAATGAAGGGATGGAGTACTATGAAACTTTCCCCCCCATCGATCTTCATTTATAAAAACAGGCTTGCGTCATGCCTGCTTGTTTTCATGATTGTCTTGCTGCTTACCGGTAGCTGCACTGAGACTAACACGCCTGCTTCGAACAACAACGTGGTCAACCCCCTTGCCACAACCATTCCGCTTTCTGACGATTTACCTCTCGCACTCGCTGCCGGAATTCCTTCTACAACTTCGACCTACTTTGAACTCCCTGGTAGTTTCGACTGGGGCAAGTTGGCCGAAGCGTCCATTGATCCCGCCGCAACCCTCTCCAACCTTGCAATTGTCCGGACCGATGGCGGAACAAGTCCGGACCCGACAGTGGAGATGTCGCTCCGGGTCGCCGATGGTGATACCGGCGGCTCCTGTGCCAATGGTGTTCAAGCGTTCCGCTTTGAGGTCACCGGGAACGAGGACTTTTCCAGTACTTCGGTAACTGAAGATGAAGGTGTCATGCCTCAGAGTGCGCTCGACATTATCAATAGCGGATCATTCACTTCCTGCTCCAGCGTCACTTCGTCGGTCGACGCGAGTATGATGCTGACAGGTCTCGACGCCACCTTCGGTTTCAACGAAGATTGCGCGGCGCCCCAAGACATATCCGGTGTCTGGAGCGGAGAATATTCCTGCGAGAATGTCTGCGGTGGCATAACATCCACTGAGGGTGGCCCGCTGGATATCACTATCGTCCAGTCCGGCGGCACTGCAATTTACTGGGACGGCTACGCTGTCTATATCGGCAGCGTTTGCGGCTCGTCTTTTAATCATCTGGGCGCAGGATCCGGTTACTACGAATATGGGACATTCACTCGCACAGGCGAAAGCACGGCAACAAAATCGTCCACATGGTTCGACACGCCGGCGGACGGGTGCAGCGGAACCTGTTCGGATATTTACGACATGCATGCACCGCTGGATTAACGCCGGGATGAACCGCAGATCCCAGGATAGAACCTGTCGGGCAATTCCCCCGGTTGATCAGCCATGATCGCCCTTCGCAATCTGTACCGTAATTGGGTAAGGAATCTCCTTACCCTTTTTGGCGCCGCTGTGGGAATCGCGGTATTTGTTGTGCTCATTTCCATCAGCCTTACGGTCAAGGCAAGCCTAAAATCGGTTATCTCGGCTTATGAAGGGGATGTAGTAGTACAATCCCGGCGCTCAGCGACGCCTGCGAGTTCCCGGATTACAATGGAACATATGGAGGCACTCCGAACTCTGGAGGGGGTGGCTACGGTAACGCCTGTCGTCCTCGGTTCGGTAAAGACACCCTGGAGCCCCTACTTCATTGTTTTCGGGATTCCGGAAACCTTCAGCAGCCGTTTTAGCCTGATCCGCGGTCGGGCGTTTCGGGAAGGCGCAGCAGAGTTGCTGCTGGGTGAAAAAGCGAGTCGAGCGATCGGCGTTGATCTGGGAGAGACAGTGAACCTTGCAGACAGGGAGTTCGCCCTGGTCGGAATTTATGCGACAGGAGCTCCATTCATAGATGGAGCGGCGGTCGGTAGCTTGGAGGAAGTCCGGGGAATTCTCGACCAGCCGGAGGTTGTTAATCTGGCCTTGCTCCGTGTCCGAAACGAAATCCCCGTGCAGGAGATAATAAAGGCCATACATCGAACCTTGCCGCGACTGCGAGCCACCTATGGTGCAGACCTGGTCGATCAACTCCAGTTTTTTCGGACCATCGATACATTTGCCGGCGCGATTTCTCTTGTGGCCTTACTGGCATCATGCCTGGTCGTGACCAACACTCTTCTCATGGCCGTTTGGGCGCGGACCCGTGAAATCGGCATCCTCATGGCCGTTGGCTGGAGCAAAAGTCTGATCGTGAGAAGTCTGCTGACTGAATCATTGCTGATCTGCATCCTGGCCGGTGTGCTGGGCAATGCCCTGGCACTCTTCTTCCTTCGATTTCTGGTTGATTCAGGAATTACGGGTCTGGGCTGGGTGCCTGTGGTCGTTCCCTCCTCCGTGTTTTGGGTTTCTATGGCTATCTGCAGTATCCTGGGTTTGATAAGCGGCCTGTATCCAGCCATTGTCGCATCGACTCTTTCCCCGGCTCAGGCACTTAGGCAGGAATAAGAGAGGGAGGTAACCACAGAGGAGGGGAAATCCCACATGAAGCTTGAAGCCAACGTTCTGGTTAAGGATTATGAGGGGGGAGTGCACGCAGTGAGAGACGTATCTCTTGCTGCTACAGATGGGGAAACCATTGCATTGATCGGACCTTCGGGTTCAGGCAAAAGCACTCTTCTGAATCTCCTCGGAGGACTTGATGCACCCAGCTCCGGAGTGGTCTTGGTTGATGCAAAACCGCTTTCCCTATTCCGTCCTCTGGAAAGGTTCAGAGCTGAACGGATCGGATTTGTTTTCCAGTTCCATCACCTGCTCCCTCAACTCAGTCTTCGAGAAAATGTAGAGCTTCCTATGATTCCCCTGAGGATAAGTTTCAGGCAACGCCGAAACCGGGCTTTAGAGATCATGGCCCGGTTGGGCCTTGAAAATAGGGCTGAATTCCTTCCCGCCCGGGTCTCTGGAGGCGAACGCCAACGCTGCGCAGTGGCCAGGGCGCTGGTGAACAGCCCTGATCTCCTCCTGGCAGATGAACCCACAGGGAATCTGGATTCCGCTAACGGCAGGCAAGTCATGGACATCCTGCTGGAGTGGACCCGCGAAGCTTCAGCTACCCTGATTGTTGCAACCCACGATTTCGAAATGGCCCGGCGTGCCGACCGTCGAATTCGTCTCAGGGATGGCAGCATTATCGCGAATGAAAAGAATGCGACCGGGGGCGGTTTGGGTATATCCGCGAAATTATAAGTAAATGATATTTTTCTTTCAGCAGCATTCAGATCGATTCCAAATGTAGTCTGTCCCTGTAATATTTCGGGCATTGATCCGTCTTATATATTTTAGTGAGGTCACACGGTAATTGTACTGAGGCGGAAGCGGCCCGGAAACGACAGAAACACGGTGATATATGCTGAATATAACCGGAGTATCGAAGACCTATCCAGGCGGTGTGCATGCGCTGCAGGATATCCATCTGAGCGTCCCGCGAGGAATGTTCGGGTTGCTCGGGCCCAACGGCGCAGGTAAATCCACACTTATGCGCACGGTTGCCACGCTGCAGCGACCCGATTGTGGAACAATCACGTTCAACGGAATCGACATCCTGCAGGACAAGATCGCCTTGCGACGCAAGCTCGGCTACCTGCCGCAGGAGTTCGGCGCCTACCCCCGCACCTCCGCCCTCACCCTGCTCAAACACCTAGCGGCTTTGAAAGGCATGCACGGCCGTCAGCGACAGCGGGTAGTGGAGAACCTGCTGGTCAAGACGAATCTGTGGGAAGTCCGGAACAAGAGCGTCGACAAATTTTCAGGCGGCATGAAGCAGCGCTATGGCATTGCGCAGGCATTACTGGGCGACCCGATGCTGCTGATTGTGGATGAACCTACGGCGGGACTCGATCCGGCGGAGCGGCGGCGATTCCTCAACGTACTTGCCGATGTGGGCGAGGAGACGGTAGTGATTCTTTCCACACACATTGTTGATGATATCGAGGAACTCTGCGATCAGGTCGCCATCATGGGGGACGGGTGCATCCTGGAAGTGGGAAAGCCGCTCGAAATGATTCGTGAAATGGACGGCAAGCTGTGGACACAGGTGGTCGAGCGCGATAAAGTTGAGGAGATTCGGGCTCGCCACACCGTGTTGTCTACACGACTCAAGGCGGGATCCAAGGAGATTCGCGTTCTGTCCGATGCTCAGCCCGACGGCATGCAGCCCGCCGCACCGGAACTGGAGGACGTCTACTTCAGCACACTGATAGAACACAACCTCAAAGACAATCTGGAGTAGCTGGGATGCGCACCATTCTGGAAGTCATGCAGTTCGAGATTCGCTACCAGCTCCGTTCGCCCTTCTTTCTCGGCGCGCTGCTGATGTATGCGCTGATTCACTTCCTGGCGATCACCGGTCTTTTAGGCGACATCGCCATCAGCAACCAGGTCGCCATCAACAGCGCATATTCCATCCTGGGAATCGAACTGCTGCTTTTCATCTTCGGCATGCTGCCCATCCTGGCCTTTGTTACCAACGCGATCACGCGCGATTTCGAACTTGCGACCGCCTCGCTCATGTACGTCACGCCGATCCCGCCCGGAAATTTTGCATTGGGGAGGTTCTTCGGAGCGCTCAGTCTTTCGCTATTGATCGGTCTTGGAGGACTGCTGGGCTCGATGATCGGCACCTTCATGCCCTGGCTGGATCAGGCGCGCATCGCTCCCTTTTCGATGCTGCCCTGGGCCTACTTCTTCTTTTTCGTCATTCTGCCCGGCACCATCGTCTTATGTGCCATCTTCTTCAGCATTGCGGCGCTCACCCGCTCCTTCGCGCTGACCTATGGTGCGGCGATGGTCATCTTTGTTGCAGACCTTTTCCTGAACATCTACGCCATGGTTGAGCCGGGCACATGGTCGGCCCTGGCCGATCCCTCAGCCAGAATTACCGTACTAACTGTGACTCGCTACTGGACAATCGCCGAACTCAACACGAACCTTCCGATGGGACTGCTGCTGCTGAATCGCCTGCTCTGGCTGACAGTGGCAC
>JARRLM010000038.1:0-9904 GCA_037386985.1 Acidobacteriota bacterium
GGGATGCAGCCCGTCTGATCGATCCGTTGACCGGCGGGGGAATAGTAAATGCATGCATCTCGGGAAAACTTGCAGGGGAAACAGCAGCGGAATCGGTCAAATGTAGTGATTACGGGAAGAAATTCCTTCAAAAATACGAGTGCGCCTGGCGAGATCGTTGGCAGAAAAGACACATCCGAAATTGGAAAGCCAAGCAAAAATTCGACACGCTCGATGATGACGCTTTCAACGGGATTATCCGAACACTTTCGGAAGCCAAGCCGCACGCAAACACTCTTTCTCTGCTTTTAGCTCTGGCCTCGAAGCATCCGGCGCTGGTAGCCGATTTTGTAGATATGTTATGGACCTAGCCGCCTCTTACATATTCCAAAATCATTTTTCGATTGAAAATCAGAAAGGGCAGGGCGCATAAGCCTGCAATCAGCATTCCCTTAGGTGTGGCGATGAGTGAGCAGGTTGCATCAAAGAGCAAATCCAAGCCGCTGGATAACAACTCGGCTCCCCTGAGCAGAAAAGGAGACAGAAGAAAACAACAGAATAAAGCCAGCAGGAAAACGAGCCTTCGTTCCCAAATTTTCCAAGCCTGCTCTTTCTCCAGAAGCTTTATAAGGTCTGTCAGAAACGGCTCCTCCGGCAGGTTTTGACTATGTTCATGAAATAGGGATTGTAAGTTCCTGTCGAGATCATCTTGCATGGTCGAATCCTCAATTGCCTTCGTGGTAATCGGAAAGCAAAATCCTCAATTGGGCTGCGCCCCGGGAAATATTCGATTTTACGGTTCCTATAGGTGTATTCGTTATGTCGGCAATCTCCTTATGTGATAAACCATCATTATACGCCAATACCACACAAAGGCGCATAGCCGGCGACAATCGGGCCAGCGCTGCATCCAGGTCGAGTCTTTCTCCGGAAGTATCCCTGTAAGCTCCCGGCAGGTCTGATGCATCCCTTTCGACGAATTCAAGTTTGTTGCGCCGCACAACCTCTATCCATACGGAGATCATTATTTTTTTGAGCCAGCCGTAAAAAGCACCGGGGGATTTTAGCTGATGAATGGATTTCCAGGTTTTCAGAAATGCTTGCTGAGCCAGATCATCGGCCAATTCCGATCGGTTGCACAGACGACGCATAAAGTTTCGTACCCTATTCTGGTATCGTTTGACAATCTCTGCAAAAGCCTGAGTGTTTCCCGAAATCGCAAGAGTAACCACAGCAGACTCGGCAGCCTGGTTTAATTGGGATGCCGAAAAGTCGTTTTTCAATTACAGATCCTACTTATCTTTATTTTCTGCTTTGGGCGGCGGTGTGACAAAACGAGAGCAGAAAATGAGGCCTGCACCAACCAAAGCTATTAGGGGAATAGCCGTCACAATGCCTACTACGGATTCCTCATGTATTCCGAGTACCATACCTCGCCAGATCCCTGCAATACTGAGGCCGGCGGCCACGAATAATATTATTGTGCCGAAAATCCTCAACATTTTATAACCTGCGTTTGGATCGGGTTTGGCAAACCATGGGTGCTCTGCTGGAAGCTCCGGGTGCGGCGGATATAGTATTTCTTTCAGCTGCTCCGCATCAAGGTTGGGATTTTTTTCAATGATAAGACGCATGGTTTCCTGTTTTGCAGATTCAGTATGCTTTCTTCTCCAACTGCCGGCCACAAAAAACGCGGCTACGGCAATCCAGAATGCAAATGCTCCGGTCATATTATTTGTCTCCCTTCTTCAGCATATTATTAAACCAACCGAAAAGAAATTCCTTCGGTCTTACTGACAGAGACGCATGTTTTGCTGAATCAGATGCAACATCAGGTGTTTTTTCTGTCAATTCTTGGTTTTGGACGGCTGATGGGATAGGTGTCGATTTGTTGAAAAAGATCGCTCTCGGCAAAGCGGATTAGTATGGTTCAGGGTTCAAGGTTTAAGGTTTTCAGCTCCGAACCCCGAACTCTGAACCCTGAACGCTGAACCTTGAACCCTGAACGGTTTTATCACATCAATGTGGTGTAACTACCTTGAGATAATCTGTCAGATCACAGTTCGCCAGATCCTTGATTCCCTCCATTACACGCCGGGCATTGAACATGGCTCCCGCTGCCGAGGTGTGAGTGTGGTCGGCTGAAGTGTAATAGAGAGACCCGACATGGTCTGCGCCGAGTTCTTCGAAGATGCTGGCAATGCGTTCATTCAGGTCAATGAAGTGCCCCCCCGCCTCTCGAGCGGCCTGCATGGCCCAAAGCCCCCAGTCCTTACCGGCGCGGGGCAGTCGTCCCTCTTTATTGAAGTTGTTATGTGGGATTGGCGAGCAGACCAGAGCCGTTGCCCCCTTGGAGCGGGTCTCGGCAATGAATTGCCTCAGATACCAGCCGTAGGAATGGACGATTTCATGTTCGCCGGTGAGTAGATTATCGATTTCTTCCACTTCATTGCCGTTGCTGCGGATGGTGCCGCGGGCCCGGCTGTCATCATTGATGGGACTGGAATCATTATGGCCGAATTGCATGATCACATAATCGCCCTGTTCGATTTTTTGGACCACCTTATCCCACAGGCCGAGGCTGCGATAGGTGCGGGTGCTGGTGCCGCCCATGGCATGGTTTTCTACATTGATCCTGCTGCGATCGAAATAGTCGGCAATGGATGCCCCCCAACCCCATTGGCCAATGGAACCGTCGCCAAGCCGGCCATTGCGCACGGTTGAGTCCCCGATGACATAGAGGGTCGGAAGGCTGGGGTTGGAGACAGGCTGGACGTTCGGCATCCAGGGAGCGGTCATCCATTCTTCCACCTGCTCGACGATGATGTGGGGGGCATAGGGTGTGACTCGTTGTCCCTCGGCATTGAGGAACTGCGTGACCGGGCAAGACTCCAGGGCCTTGAGTCCGGAGACCACCATGGCGGCGTTGAGATAGGCGCCATCCGGATCGGTATGGGTATGATCTATGGGAAAGAGTTCCCGCACCCGCACCGGGCCTAGGATCTCGTATTGATCGGCGATCATCTCACGCAGGGGGATGAAGTCCAGGCCCGCCTGTTCGGCGACCTGTCGGGCCAGGTTACTGAAAACTCCTGAGCGCTCCACTTTGCCGTTGGGCCAAACATCGCGTGCGGTCAAGCTTAATATGATGGGCTCGGCCCCTTTATCCCGGGTTTCTTTGATCATTTTGCGCAGGTACCAGCCGTACGTATGCACGATCTCATGTTCGCCTGTGACCTGATTGTCGATCTCTTCGATCTCTTCGCCCATACCGGGGACAGAACCGCGCGCTCGGCTGTTGTCGTTAATGGGCCCGGCATCGTTGTGACCGAACTGGATCAGGACGGTGTCGCCGGCCTTGAGATCCGCGACAATACCATCCCAAAGACCTTCAGTGATGAAGGTGCGGCTGCTGCGTCCGCCCCGAGCCCGGTTAATCACAGTCAACCGGCTGGGATCAAAGAATTTCTGAAGGTGACTGCCCCAACCGTTTTCGGTCCCGTTACTGGCGGTGGAATCGCCGGCAATAAAAAGACTTGGGGTGTCTGCCCAGGTTGGGATCCCCGGGAGTAGTAGTATCAAAGCCGGCAGTAGTCGCCATAAAGCGTACATTTTAATCTATCCTCATTCTTGTTTGGCGCGTACATGCGTGAATCGGTCGAATCGAGCGAAAGTTCTTTGAATTTCCGGAAGAAGATCCATTCATGGCATCATCCGGCTGGGGGTGAAGATTTTATCGGAATTAGTGTCCCTTTTCCCTTGCAGTTCCGGAGCTTCCATTGGCACCAACGTCCTGTTCAGGGTAGGCGCTGACATGATGAATCGATAGATCGGATCCTCTGATCTCTTCCTCTCTGCTCAGCCGTATCCCTACAGTATGCCTCAGCGCCAGGTAGACAACCATCCCGACCACAATGGCATAGACCACGGCGGAAATCGTCCCGATACATTGGGCTGCGAAGGAAACGCCGCCAACACCTCCGAGGGATTTCGCTCCCCAAATCCCGGCGGCAATGCCTCCCCAGGACCCGGCGACTCCATGCAGGGGCCATACGCCGAGAACATCGTCAATTTTCAACTTTTCAGTTTCGAATCGATATCCGAAAAGAAAAATCAGTGCGCCCACGGCACCGATGAAAAAGGCTCCAAACGGATGTACGATATCCGAACCGGCGCAGATGGCTATCAAGCCTGCAAGAGCTCCGTTGTGCACGAAACCCGGATCATTCCTGGAAAACACGATGGCGGACAGAAGTCCTCCGACCATAGCGAAAAGAGAATTGACGGCAACAAGCCCGCTGATGCCTTCAAAACGCTGTGCACTCATAACATTGAAGCCAAACCACCCAATGGACAGGATCCAGCTTCCCAATGCAAGATACGGAATGTTCGATGCGGGAATACCCGTACTTTTTCCCCCAATCCACCGACCAAGCCTCTGCCCGAGAATAATGATCGCCGGAAGGGCCAGCCATCCGCCTATAGAGTGGACTACGACAGATCCTGCAAAATCATGAAAGGGAACGCCTGTTGATCCCTTTATCCAATCTTGGAAATATGAAAACCTCCCCCAGATAAAGGATTCATAAATGGGGTAGGCGAAACCCGTGAATATACCGCCGGCAATAATCTGGGGCCAGAAGCGAGCTCGTTCCGCAATCCCGCCGGAGATAATTGCCGGAATGCAGGCCGCAAAAGTTGTAAGAAAAAAGCAATGCAGCAAATCAAATCCGCGTGCGCCTTCGGCCGAGGTTCCATTGATCATATTTAAAATAGAATTAGCGTCACCCCAAAAAGAGATTCCATACGCAATTGGGAATCCAATCAGAAAATAAGCTACAGTTGACATGGACCAGTCCGTAAATATCTTAACCAGAGCATTTACCTGGTTTTTCTTCCGAACCGATCCAGCCTCCAGAAAGGCAAACCCGGCATGCATGGAAAAGATCATCACAGCGCCTATCATAAGAAATAATGCATCGGCGCTATACCGCATGGATTGCAGTGGTTCATTCATTCGAAATCTCCTGCGATTCCTAAATTATTTCTAAAAAAGATCTTAATATTGAAAGGGTGCAATTTAATTTCTGCAAATTCAGAATATTATTAGACGCATTATGAAAAATATGTCCAACAATATGTCAAAAAGCGGCTATTTTTATGCATATTGTCCAGCGTTTTTTGCATTTTGAGCAATATGTTATCGCATATTGACAACTAAAAGGCAAGCTGCGTATAGTGGCGACCTGTAATCTACAAATTCAATTGTCACTCTTCAGCGAGGCCTTCACATGAAAATGATATTGGCAATTATCCGCCCTCACTGCCTGCAGGATGTGAAGCAGGCTTTATCGGAAATCGGTGTGCTTGGAATGACCGTAACAGACGTCCGGGGTTCCGGAAGGCAAAAGGGCCAGGTAGAAAGATACCGGGGTTCGGAATATAAGATCGATCTTCTGCCTAAATGCCGGGTAGAGGTAGCCGTTTCAGACGCTCAATCGGAAGAGACAATCCAGACTATTCAGAAGGCTGCCTATGGAGGTGAGATCGGAGACGGGAAGATCTTTGTATTGCCGCTTGAGGACTCGCTGCGGATACGAACCGGCGAACGAGGCGAAGAGTCCCTTTAAGCGGCAGACCCGGAAAGAATTAAATGGAGTAGGTTATATAGTCATCCGCATAAAACATGTCGCAGCTTACTCCCTGGAGTTCGCTGCCAAGCTTCAGAGCCCATTGGGATACACCTATGGCCTCGAGATCATAATGATTGGCGTCAAGAATTGAGTAATTCCTTTCATGTTTATGAAAGAATTCCAGATAATTTTCTCCCGAATCCTGCCCTGATCCTGAAGAAATTATCACGATCTTCTCAGATCCATCGTAGGTCATTCGTGAATCAAGCGATTCCAGGATCCTGTTTTCAAGCCCACCTCCGGGAATCACCACCAAGCGATCAAATTTCCAATCCAGATGACCCAAATATCGTTCAGTACGAATATAATGTGCCTCAAGAATCATCCTGAGCTTCTCGAAACTCAACGATGTCTTCGCCCACCTGGCAAGGGCCGGGATACGGTATCCTTTATAGGTTAAATCAATTGTTTCATAAGACGGGATATCAAAGACGTTAGTCATGATGCTTTCAGCAATCCCATCCTGAGCAATATCCCAGTAAAGGTGGTAAGAAAGCATGCAAATACCCAGCATCTTTAAGCGACGGTCCAGGTCCCTCAGGACAGGTGACGGGGCATTTTTTTGATGCCACCGGTGATGTGAAAACAGAGTGTCATATCCGTTGTTTGCCGCCTGAATACATATATCCTTGTGAGGCTGGACCATGAAGGCTATGTGTTTTATGTCATTAGAAGTATTTCCATAATAAATCCTTTCGGAATCATTCTGCAGGAAGGAAACTGTTTCAGGATTACGGGCCAGGTTGTCGAGACGCGGGATTTGAAGCCTATTCTCGAAATAATTTACAAATTCGTTCAGAATCATATCTATCTTGTCACGTTCAGGCTACTTTTACCGGACAATCCTTGCGGTGCCGCCCTTCAGGATTCGTTGAACTTCTTTGAGGCTTGCCGCGGTTGTGTCACCGGGTGTCGTCATCGCCAGTGCCCCATGCGCGGCTCCGTAATTCACAGCTTCATCCGGTGTTTTTTGCTCCATCAGGCCATAAATGAGTCCCGAAGCAAAACTGTCACCGCCTCCGACGCGATCAAGGATTTCCAGGTTCTCCCGAAGCAAAGCATCATAAAATTTCCCGTCCGTATATAAAACTGCTCCCCAATCGTTCTTGGACGCGGTTTTGGCATTGCGCAAGGTAGTTGCAACGGCTTTAAAATTGGGAAACATTTTGACCGCATGGGCGATCATTTTTTTAAAGTTGGCGGGATCCAGTTTGGAACAACCCGCATCCAGACCTGGAACCGTAAATCCCAGCGCGGATGAAAAATCCTCTTCATTGCCGATCATCACATCAACCAGCGGCGCAATCGTACGGTTTACGTGTATGGCTTTTTCCTGCCCACCCATGTCGTTCCATAGCGACGCCCGGTAGTTCAGGTCGTAAGAGATGATGGTGCCGTATTTTTTGGCTGCGGTCATAGCTTCGATGATGACCTCCGGTGTCGTTTGCGAAAGGCCTGCAAAAATGCCGCCGGTATGAAACCAGCGGGCGCCATCTTTGCCGAAGATCTCTTCCCAGTCAAAATCTCCCTTTTTCAACTTGGACGCAGCGCTGTTGGCACGGTCCGAACAACCAACGGCGGCGCGGACGCCGTATCCGCGTTCTGTGAAGTTCAGTCCGATACGGGTCGCTTTTCCGATACCGTCATAGGGTACCCATTTAACATAATCCATATGGACGCCGCCCTGAAACATCAAGTCTTCCAGGAGCCTGCCCACGGGGTTTTCCACAATGGCCGTAACAATCGCTGCACGTTTGCCAAAACAGCGTTTGAGACCACGGGCTACATTATATTCGCCTCCACCTTCCCAGACTTTGAAGGTACGGGTTGTATGGATACGTTGATCTCCGGGATCCAATCGGAGCATGATCTCTCCCAGCGAGACAATATCCCATTTGCATTCACCCTCGTCTTTAATTGTGAGTTTCGGCATCGTCCAACCTCTGAACCTCATCAGGAATTAATCCCTATTAAAACATCTGCCGGTGATTTTGCTAATGTGTTCCAGTGAGGAGGTTTGAAAATCTATCCCGGGATATTGTTTGGCGCGGCGGTCATCGATCAGAGTTTTTAATCGCCCTGATGTACGATGGGCCGCCGATCTGCTTGGCGGGAAACAGTTTGCACAAATTCGCCCCATTGGCATATTGGCAGACAATTTCAGTCACCGAACCGCATCCGGGCACCATGGCAATACGACCGGCATACCTTTCATAAGCTGCCTCGCTGAAATTCAGCGCGGATACCAAATAATCGACTCCGGCATCAACCACTTCATTTACAGACGGCAACGGATCGTCGGGAGTCTGGCGATTATAGCGTTTCAACATGGGCGGAAAGTCAACCAGACTGGCCGCTCCGATACAAAAGTCAGGCATCGTTTGCTTGAGCCGGCGAATTTTTTCCAATGGCTTTTGAATCCGGCAGGTGACTTCCATATTGTCAATGCCGGCGTCCGCAAGGGCTTGAGCCGTTTTCACTACGTCCAGCCGGTTCTGATTAAAGACCAGGATAAAACCATCCCGGACAAGTCGGCAAATCGTCTGATTGATATCCATCATTTATTTCCCGAAACCGGATCATTGATCTTTTCCAGCCGTTCGTTGATTAACCATAAAACCGGTGCCTGTCCGTGAAAGTCGCCCAGTGTGCGGGGTCGCTTCAAATAAAATTCGATATCGTCCGTTTGTCCGGTCCCTACGCAAATTTCACGCACATTGCCCTCCCGGTCTACGTGGGCGCAGAGCGCTTTCCATGCCCTTTCAACGGCCGGCCCATAGACGGCTTTGTCCAGCCAGCCTTGATGAACACCCACGGTCATCGCATAGGCAGACATTGCAGTGCAGGAACTTTCGGCCCAGGAATACTCATAGTCAATCAACTGCCGCCACATGCCGTTGTCTGACTGGAATTTCAACAGGGCTGCCATCATTTTCTTATATCCGGTCATGAGCTCCGAACGCCTGGGGTGATCAGCCGGTAGGGATTTTAGGACCTCAGCCATTGCGGAGGCCACCCATCCGTTGCCGCGGCCCCAGTGATAATGAAATTCCGGTCCATGGAAAAACAGACCGTTGGGCTGCTGTAATTTGTTGATATAGGTCGTTAATTGCACTGCTGCCCGATCGGCATATTTGATGTCCTGAGTGGCCCGGTAGGCCTGTATCTGAAGCATGCCGACCATGTACATATCGTCAATCCACCAGCGGGTTTGTGAAGTCAGGCCATCCTCCCGCGGGTTCTCCCACTGGCTGTCGGCGAATGACAGGCCCGCTGTGAGATAGCGCTCGTCGCCGTTATACAGGTAGATCTGAAACGGCACGATTCCCTCTACGTTATGATCGACGTGAGACTGCCTGGATATCAAAAAGCTGTCCGTCTCGAGAAATTTTTCGTATCGAGCGATAATTTTTTCGCCTAATCCCTTATCCTGGGTATTCTGTGCAAACCGCAACGCCCCGACTCCCGTACAGGCTTCGGCATAGTGCAATCCTTCGTCGCCGAAAGGGTAGAGCATGTAGTCGCGGGCGAGCAGATTCTCAACTAGTTTGAGTCCAAGAAATTTTTCATCGCACGGCTGTACATCGTCCAGTTTTGTGTCCGCTACAGATAGTGTCGTCAAACAGAACGCCGTCAAAAAGACAAGGAACCTTTTCATTTTATCTATCCTCATAGGAATTTATCGGGCCAGCCAGCCGCCGTCTACGGCGACAGTGTATCCGTTCATGTAATCCGAGGCCGAGGATGCCAAAAACACCGCGACTCCCTGGAGGTCTTCGGGCTTACCCCAGCGGCCCGCGGGAATACGCTCCAGGATGGCCTTATTGCGCGAGGGATCCTCGCGCAGCGGTTTGGTGTTGTCCGTAGCCATATAGCCCGGAGCGATTGCATTGGTATTGATGTTGTGTTTGGCCAGTTCACAGGCCATCAGACGCGTGAGTCCCATCACCCCGCTTTTCGAAGTTGTGTAGGAGGGGACGAGAATGCCGCCCTGGAAACTGAGCATGGAGGCAGTGTTGATGATTTTGCCGCCGCGGCCCTGTTCAATCATTGTCCTGACGACTGCCTGGCTGAGAAAGAAAAGCCCGCGAATGTTCACGTTCATCACATCATCCCAGTCCCTGTCCGTGAAGTCGGTGAACGGGGCGCGACGGATGATCCCGGCGTTGTTGAACAGAATGTCAATACCGCCCAACCCCTGAAAAGTCTCATCCACTATTCGTGCGGCGGAT
>JARRLM010000039.1:0-7688 GCA_037386985.1 Acidobacteriota bacterium
CCTCTTCCGGCGCGGCTCCGAGATAAGGCACGCTTATCGTAATGGTATCCGTCGAGAATTCGGGAAATATCTCCTGTGGGATGGACAGTGCCGTAATTATTCCTCCGGCCAGGACAACCAACATCAGAAGGTTTGCGGCTACAGGATTATGGGCGAACCAGTCGATTGCTCGATTCAAGACACCGCCTCCTCATGAACGACCTTGACCTCCATACCGTCCGCCACTGTTTCCAGCGGTGATACGCAAACAACATCTCCTTGCTCAAGTCCTGATCGGACAATGACTCTCTCACGCTCCCGCTTGAAAATTTCAACATGGCGAAAGCGAAGCCTGTTCTCCGAATCGATAACATAGACCGTATCGGACCCGCGAACAGCGGCCCTGGGCAGAAGAAATGCCCTGGGAAGCAGGTTCCCCAGGATTTCAGCACGAACGAACATTCCTACCGCCAGGGGCGGGCGCCGGGGATCCTTTCCATGCGCATAGGGATCCTGAACCTGAGCTACGGCATAAAGCATTCGAGTGGCCGAATCAATTTCGCCTTCCGTTCTTACGATCCTTCCTTTCCAGACATATTCTGAACCTGCCCAATCCGCTCGAAGATGCACTTCGGGACCTTGAATATCCGAATTTTCATCATATCGATAGCTCAGGGGAATATCGACATAGGCAAGGTCTTTATCCGGAATAGGCAGCCTGACTTCGGCGACATCGATGGAGTATAGCCGGGCCAAAACAGTGACTCGTGTGACATACTGGCCTACGTCGACACTTTCGCGGCTTACACGTCCATGGAAAGGAGCGCTGATCTCCGTTCTCTCCAGATCCCGTTTCGCCTGCTCGAGCGCAGCCTGAGCAGCCTGAAACGCAGCGTTCGCCTGGGCGACCTGGGGCTCCCTTAAAACCAGCGGAGATGCGTTGGTGCCGTCCCCCAATTTCGCCCAATCTTCTGCCGCAACCTCCGCCTCCGCTCTCTCCTGCTCCAGTCGAAGCTCGGCCTGGGCGACTTCCGCACGGGATCGTGTCAATGCAAGTTCATAATCATGCGGGTCTATCCGCAGAAGAATATGGTCCTTCTCAAAAAATCCGCCGGCAGCAAGCGAGGGAGACACGTACAGGACTTTTCCGGGAATCTCGGCAACAAGATCCGTTTCGGTTCTGGCCGTCACCGTACCCTGGGAATATATCGACAACCGGACGCTCTCGGGTTTTACATTGATGGCGCGCACTGTCGGCACAATCATTTCCACAGGTTCCTTCACAACTTCCGGCCGGGTCTCCACCATTTTCCACGCACCGAAAACACCGGCCCCAACTAGCAGAATCGGCAAAAATATTTTCAAGATCCTGACTGTCACGAGTAAGTTTCCTTTCAATCCGAACTACTGGCATCCAATCCTTCAGACTGGATATCGAAACCGCCACCAAGGGCAAGATGCAGGTCGATGCGGGCATCGAGTCGCTGTCGTTGTATTGTCAGCAGCCTGCTCTCAGCATCCAGACTGCGGCGTTGGGCTTCCAGGACAGTTACAAATCCCTCCAATCCCGCCTCGTAGCGATCCTCAGCGAGCTCAAGCGAGGCGCCTGCCTGCTGCGCGGAAATTTCAATGTCCTCTTCCTGGTTTGCAAGAAACCGACCGGCAGCTAAAGCCGTTTCAACTTCTGCGAAAGCCTGCAGAACGGATGATGCCCATTGGGAGGCTGCCTCTTTTGAACGCGCATCCTGCACCGAAATCTGGGCACGCAACCGTCCTCCCTGGAATAACGGCTGAAGAACATTACCCGCCATGTTCCAAATGAAAAAATTCCCGTTAAAAGCCTGCAAAAATTCTGCCGCAGAGATCCCTGTTCTTCCTGTGAGACTGAACCCTGGATACAGAGCCTTTCGGGCCTGGGTCCAGCGTGCACCGGCGGCCCACATTCTTCGTTCTGCAGCGACAATGTCCGGCCTTCTCGAGACGAGTTCAGACGGTACGCCCAAAGGCGGAGCCGGAGGAACCGGCGGCAGCTGCTGAGTTACTTCCAATGTGGCGGACGGGTACTGGCCCAGAAGTGTTTCCAGTTGCCGGATTGCGAGATCCATTTGCTGTTTGCGCTGCTCCAGCAAAGCTTCCGCCGAAGACAGGCTGGATAGGGCCAACCGAAGATCCAGAGACGACTGCAAGCCTTGGGTATATCTGCTCCGCACTCTCTCAGTGGTATTGCGGTAGTTTGAAACGGTTCTTTCAGCAAGCCGGATCTGTTCCCCGCTCTCCAGGGTTGTGTACCATGCTTTGCCGATTTGGGCCGTCAGGGATAGTTTTGCACCCTGCAAATCCGCTTCAACCGCTGCATAATCTGCAATAGCCGCAGCCTCGCCAGCTGAGATCCGCCCCCAAAGATCCGGTTCCCAGGAAGCATCCAAAGAAACACCGAAGCTTTTAAAGGTACGGCTTAAAACCCGTTCCTCCGCTCCCGGTATCGGGAATCCGATAAAATTCTGCCTCTGGCCGCTGGCATTCCAGCCTGCGGAAACTGAGGGCAGAAGATCCGCTCCCGCTATGCGGGCCTGGGCAGCAGCGGCTTCAAGCCGGGCCGCAGCAGCATAAGGCTATGATTCTCCCTTAGGCCTTTTTCAACAAGCTTCCTCAAAACCGGATCGTTAAAGCTTTCCCACCATTGCGAAAGGACTTCTCCATCAGCGACTTCCGGATCGGACCACTTGTCCAACATTTTGAGTTCCGGCTTGTGACGGACCTCTATAGGCTTCCTGCTGCATCCGGGCATCAGCAGCATCAGGAGCATCAACAATCCAAATCTCAATTGCAACAGCCTCCACAGCTGAGTCTTACAGTTAAGCATGAACCGATATCATTGCCGGAAACTTTGTCCTGCCACACGACTTTCATTTCGTTTCCGCCGAATTCACGAACGACATGTAAGGATATATCGTCCTCTCTCGATCTTCCAGTCTTTGATATCCTACTGTCCGATCGAAGGATTGTTCGGAGTTCCGGTCAGCGCTTCTCAATCTGCTTTGAACATGTTCCAAACCTTCTTGAAGCCAATAGAAACCTTGCTATCTCTACATCTCCAAGATCTTTGAAGCGAACCTAAATCCGGCTAAAGCATTTTATTCCAATAGAGAAAATCAGCGAATTTCCACTTCGAGCACAGCCAGTTCATCGCGACATGCCGCAGTACGGCGCTGGGTATCCGCAAGGTTCTTTTCTTCAAGTTCTACATCAAGTTCGGCCAGAACAACCTGCGTACGCGTTGCAAAATTCTCATTTCGCAATTTTCGGATGTTTTTAAGATATTCACGGTTAAACTCGAGATTTGTGGCCGCAACTTCCACTCCCTTACCCAGGGAGTCACAATCCGCCCTGCGATACTTCAGATACTCTTTGCCTATATCGGCTGCAATATCTTTCTCATCCGTCTCTGTCATTCCGCAAGCCAGGCGATACTGCTCCAGCAGTGCAGCCTGCCTCTCCAGAATCAGGTTGGACCTTTCAAGTTCAAGCTCTGCAGCATCCCGGTCATATTTGGCCTTGATATAGTCCATACGGGGAATGGTATTTCCCTCGTGCAATCCCTCAATCATTTTGAATATCTTTAAATATGCCTCATAGTTCGATACGGCCAGATCAACGGTATTTCTATAGTCCTGGAGTTCCACTAATTCTTCGTGTATCGCAACTTCGCAGACGGACACGGGGAACTCCTGAGACCGGGCAGGTATAGCAATCGCGGAAAATGTCAGGAAAAAACTTGATAACAGCAATACAATCCTTTTACTGTGCAGCATGTCGAGCCCCTTTCATTATTATGTAAATCCACGGTGTGACTTAAGTGGCTGTTTTCTCAATCTGGGATATATCCTTGTAACACGCCGGAACTATGGTCCGTGGCCTACAACTGTTCGGAACAGAGCAGTTATAAATCCTTATACGCCCTGATAAGTCGAATTGCTTCATAAAAAAGGAACGATGATGGCTCTACCTTGTTGAAAGGAAATACCCGTATGAATTTTTCAGTTTGCGGTGCAAATCCGGAATCAGGTTCAGTTGTGGGCTGTACGGATGCTTTCCATTAACTCCGTGGCAGTAACGGAAGCTGTTCCCAGCTTCCCGACGACTATACCTGCGGCGATGTTTGAAAGAACGGAAGCCTCCAGAACCGAAAGACCCGAAACAAGGCCTAAGGCCAGCGTGGAAATAACCGTATCCCCTGCTCCGGTGACATCGAATACTTCCCGGGCCACTGTCGGGATATAGGTTGGGCGGAATCCGGATCTGAAGAGCGCCATACCTTCCTCTCCACGCGTCACGAGCAGGTACTCGATACCGGGCAGACCAAGAATCTTATTCACAGCTCGAGCAAGGTTGCGTTTACCTGATATGGGAATGCCGGTTGCCTGTTCAATCTCTGCAACGTTGGGTGTCACTACGGTCGCAGGGCTGTACAACGAGAAATTCATTATTTTAGGATCCACACACACTATTTTCCCGGCAGTCCCTGCTTTCGGCAGAATCTGTTTGAGCAGAGAGGGCGAAACGAATCCTTTGGCATAATCCGAAATAATAACGGCATCCACATCTTTTATAGTTTTCTTGAATTTATCGACAACTTTTGCTTGAACCGCGTGGGACAGGGGTGAACGATCTTCACGGTCCGTCCGGCAGACCTGCTGGTGATGCGCAATAATACGGGTTTTAATGCTTGTTGGCCGTCCCCTATCCACAACTAATCCGTTTACGGTCGAACCGATCGACCGGAATGCGTCTTGGAGCTGTCGCCCTTCGAGGTCATCCCCGGTCACCCCGATCGTATTGGGCATACCTCCCAGGCTCCGAATATTGGCGGCAACGTTTGCAGCGCCACCCAGACGCGTGCTCTCGGTTTTAATTTCAACTACCGGAACCGGGGCTTCCGGGCATATACGGGAAACCGAGCCCCAGACAAAACGGTCAAGTATCAGATCGCCTAAAACCAGGACATGCTTGTTGGAGAATTTTTTAACGGCCTGTATCAGTATATCAGGATCATATATTCTGCGGTCGGCAACCATAGAAACACCTTACGGCACAATAATGGAAGACGTTGATTCTCTTTTGGGAGTCATTCGAGCCAGAAAATCCACATAACTGCCGGCAGAACGCGGATCCTTTGAGTACACGTCGATCATGGATTGCAGAAATTCGAGGCACTCGATCGCATTCTGCAACGGCAGGCGTGAATGTTTGGGATCCACAATTCCGTGTTCTTTTTCTCCATCAGGATTCCTATAGGCCTCAATCACATTACGCAATTCCAGCCTGAGGGATTCCACCCGGAGATCGTCGGAATTTTTCTCGTATAGAATTCCTCTGTCCTCCGTCCTGTAGGCATCGAGTAAAATAATAATGGCTGATGAAACGTCCTTATCGGACAGATCGCGCGACAACAGGCGTTGCTGGGCGATGATATATTCCAGGTGTGCAACAACATCCTGATAATCTGCAAGAATTCTTCTGTTTTTTTCCTGTTTCAGTTTGTCCTGGCTCCAGAGCTTTTTGCTGAACTCCGCCGATTCATGTTCCCGTCCTGTCTTCAGGTACTCGCACGTTTCCGGACAGTTCAGTACAAGAACTCGCTTTTCCCCGCAACAAAGGGGGCAAATAGAAGCATCCTTGGCCGGACAGGATCTTTTGGCTTTTCTTTTGCCGCAAACAGCACATTTCATAAGCAATCATCTTTCTGGTAAGAAGGGCTTTATAACATATTTCTCATTATCGGCTGATGAGAAGATTCACAAAATTAAAAAGGACTTCGCAGCCACCTTATCGCCGGGATTTCTTTTCGGACACAGCATCAGCCGTAATCCGGGCTGATGGATTCCTTGGACATATCAGCATTGCTCCAATTCCTGTTTCCGTTTCTCACTCCACAGGACTGGATCTGTTTGCCACTCAGCCAGTGTGTTCAGGTCATTTTTGCCAAGCCTTCCGCTCTGAGCCGCCTCCCTTGCCAAAACATCGAAACTTGTAAGCGTGTAAAGCGGAATACCTGCTTCCTCGAAGGCCTTTCGTGCTATATCAAGGCCATAGGTAAAGATGGCCATAACACCGAGTACCTCGGCCCCTGCTAGTTTCAGGCCCGCTGCTGCCGAAACCGAACTGCCGCCTGTTGAAATAAGATCTTCAATGAGTACAACAGATTTGCCGGCTTCGATCAGACCTTCGATCCTGTTCTGCTTGCCATGCCCCTTGACCGTACCTCGAACATATACCATGGGAAGGTTCATTAAATCCGCGAGCCAGGCTGCATGGGGAATACCTGCGGTTGCCGTACCGGCGATAACCTGCGGCTGGAATTCTTTCTCTTCTATTAAGGTTTTAAAGGCGTTGGCAACCATTTTACGACCAGCCGGATCGGACATAAGAAGGCGGTTGTCGCAATAAATCGGTGCAAGACGTCCCGAGGTCCAGGTAAAAGGCGGGTCTATACGAAGACTCACCGCATTCAAGTCGAGCAGGATACGTGCAATCTCTCTATTCATGGATGATCCTTAATCGGTAATTCAATCTTGCCCTGACCGCCAATCAGTATGACTGTCTGACCCGGCGACTGAACTTACCAAGAAACTTTTTAGCTTTTTCATAATCGGGATAGGCGCTTTCGGTATTTTTGAACGCTGGCGGATGATGTTTACGGAAGCCATGTACTTTGATATCCCCGAACACTGCATGAAGCATTTCATGGTAGACAATGTACCGGACAACATAGGACGGTACGTCCAGAGAATCCAGCACGGGACTCAAGGTAATCGTATGGTGAATCGGATCGTAGTGCCCCAACCGGTCCCAACTCCTGCGAAGTCCCCATCCGATCCTTTTGATTTCTATCTGGTTGTCAAAGTATTGTTCGTTCAGGTCACTGTAAATTTTTCTCAACGAATGATGCTTGTCCGCCTTGCCGGAAAATAGTTTCCTGCCTTTCGCGGCACGACGGTTTCTCACTAATTCCTCGATTTCGGGATCCTTGCGAAAGAATTCATAAGCTTGAATACACCTCCGTGGAGGCTTTCTGCGCATCACCTTATATGCCAGTATTAGAACAATTGATTCGAGCACTTGCGATGGAGCGCACCTGCAATGGTCGCTGATTCGAAGCGCCCATCCGTTTTTCTTGCGGCGCAGGGTATGCGTTAATCCCACATAGGGATAGAAACGTGCGTCAATCTCAACATCCCGGAATGCCGGAAAGGCCTCCCCGAGAACCGAACGACAGAGCCATTGCAGTTTCTCGGAACCCCGGTCTTTCTGCGCGCTCTCCCCAAACAGGTTGTTTCTCCGAGATTCGTAATGAAAATCTTTCCGCATCGAAAATGTGCCTACCAGCAAACGGATTAACTGCCTGTGCTTTTATACTGGCGCACTCCCATTCCCCAAACCCAAAGAGCCACTCCCATCACCACAGCCGCAACAACGGGGACAAGGAAAAACTCCTTCTGAAATTCCGTGCGCCCAAGATACCTCTGTCTCTCTCGAACATACTGCTTTTCCCCATTCTGGTTTTATGCGGTGCCGTAATCTATGTCTGCATATTCGTCATTTTATCGAGTGTTAACTTCTGGGTTGAGGATCGAATCGGACTGTCGCCTCCTGTTTTCAATATGATTGCTTTTGGACGCTACCCCATTACTATTTATAATACAGTGATC
>JARRLM010000040.1:0-8917 GCA_037386985.1 Acidobacteriota bacterium
ACACCACTCAGGATGGCGTCGGTCAAGTCAGTTTTGTTCAAGTTTGCCCTCTCCAGGTTGGCTCCATCGAGGTGGGCACGGATCAGGATAGCCTCGGACAGGTTGGCTGTAGTCAGGTCGGCAACGATCAAGTTAGCCTCTGATAGGTCCGCTCTGTACAGCCTGACCCCAATCATGTCGGCAGCAGTCAGGATAACAAATCTAAGGCTAGCAGAATCCAGATTGACACCACTCAGGATGGCGTCAGTCAAGTCGGCACTGTTCAGGTTGGCGTTGGTCAGAATAGCTTCGGACAGGTTTGTGCCGGATAGGTCGCAATCATGTAGGTTGGCCCCACGTAAGTCTTCGTCTGGACGTAAAGTGCAGTCCTGATGAACAGGATTTGCTAATTTAATTTGATAGTTCTGCAAAGGCCCATTACCACGAGAAACGGCCAGGAAGTGATTACCTTTTTGTATTCCCACCGGCAAACGGGCTGTAATTAGTTCGTTGCTAATAGAATCCACTGTTGGTAATACGCCATCTAAAGTTACAGCTGTGTTGGCATCATCAATGTAAACAAGATTTAAACAATGAATGGTTACGATTTTATTATTGTGGTCTACTTCAGCCGAAATGATTGTTAACTGCGGCCGCGCAGCTTCTAAAGTTTGGGATGAAAATAACAGAAGAAAAATTGAATAAATAATTAGCCTTGAAAATTTGCACCTTTTCATTACTCGGTGCCCTCCTGCTAGATCAAAATTATTGGAGTTAGCCTTTGAGTCCCAAGAGCCAATGAATTTAGGGTTTCATTATTAAATAAGCCAATCTGTTTTAGAAAGGTAGTATGGATATTTAAATAAAGGGAACACATCCATACTGCTTCATTTGAGCGGAATAACTTTAGCAAAAGGCGGGGGAGTTCACTGAAATGCATTGATTCACCCATATACCACACTGTGATACTTATTCTTAGATGAATGAAATACGGTGTCAAGCATAATGTGTTAATCGATATGAGCAAATTAGACGTCAACAGTGACTAGATTGAAAAGGAATCCAGGCTCAACTTCCGGCGGAAATGAAAAATGGTTTAATGGAATAGGTTCACGATTTCTTTTTCCATATATTTCAACAGGAATGCTGAAAAGATAAATACGAAATTAGATACTTATTCTATTTCACTTTGCCCGTCACTTTGACCGCGGGAACCCAACAATACCCAATAAAACCCAACGAAACCCAAAGTAGCGTCAGATTTAACTAATTGATAACTATAGCATTTACAACAGATACGCGTTTTTGTGATTCGGACTGAAAATCCGTGTGTCGACGGTTCAATTCCGCACCCCGGTACCATGTTTTCAATAACTTAGCGGATTTTTGTGACGGGGTAATAAGTAGATTTTCATTTTGCTTTGTCCAAACTTTGTCCAAAGTCATTTCTGGATAGGCACACCTTCGAATGTTGTGATCAATAAAAGCGATTTTAGCACTTTGGATCAGTTGACAGGTACACATTTCACTCTGGCCTTTCCCTTGGCTTCCCTTGCCTCAGAGGCAGCAATACGGCCCAATATAGTGAACGATACTGCACACTGCATCGGTGCCATATTCATTTAAGTAATTGATATTAATGGGATTATTGAATGCCAAAAGGCTGGCTACGAATCAAAAGGCCTCACGTTCGAGTCGTGCCGGGCGCGCCATCTAAACCTAATTACCTCAGCCATATGGATCTTCCTTGTCTGCTCTCTCAATATAGATTGTTTGCGGGATTCCAGCATCTCGGTTGCTTCTTAAGTAACGCTGAATGGGCGTAATTTGTACCCTCAACATTACCAATTTATAATCTTCCGGTCATCTTCCCGTTAACCGAAATCGTTATATTTAAATCAGGAACAAGATTTGGGGGATCCGGGAGCCGGATTTCCACAGAAAAGATTGTGAGACCGAGATTTCTGTTTGGAGGTGCGTATGTTTAAAGGATTCAGGAAGGTTTCCCTAGGTATAAGTTCAATGGTTTTTCTGCTGGGTCTTGGAGGAACTGGCATTGCCGCTGCTCCGACTGTTCCGAGTGCGAAAACTTCAGTTCTGTCTGATCAGGTCCGGCTCGAGCTAATACGGATTCCGTATCTCGGCGTATTTGACAACCTTTCCTTCGCTTTGAAGGATTCCGATACTGTCGCACTATATGGCCAGGTCATGCTGCCGATCGTCAAAACCGGCGCGGAAGCAGCTTTACTTCGCTTGCCTGGTATCCTGAAGGTGGAAAACAATATCGAAGTGTTGCCTCTCTCTTCAAATGATGACGGGATACGCCTGAGGACATATTATGCCGTTTACTCTAATACAGGATTCGACAGGTATATCCATAAAGCAATACCCCCTATAAGGATTATCGTTAAAAACGGGCATGTCACGCTCGAGGGTACTGTCGGCAATGAGCTGGATAAAAACATGGCTGTTTTTTCGGCCGCTTGTAGACACTGTGGGTAATTAGACAGGAGATTCTGAGGAAAAGAAACATTTCACAGCTTTAGATTTACCCGCCTTTTTCCTGCATTCTATTGTACCCTGTCTTATGTATAACATTCTGACGAAGGATCGAACGGATCTTAAAGTTCCAGCTGGAAAAAACGGGAGCATTCCCTATGAGGCTTCTGCTTGTAGAGGATGATGCCAAGATAGCATCTTTTATCATTAAAGGCATGAAATCCGCAGGCTATGCGGTGGACTGGGCTGACGACGGGGAAAAGGGTCTCCGCTTGGCATTGACCGAACCGTATGACGCAGCCATTATCGACCTGATGCTGCCCGGACTGGACGGCCTGTCCATTATAGAAAAAATGCGGAAACAGAAGATTCCGGTGCCGGTCATCATACTGAGTGCCAAGGGATCCATCGACGATCGGGTCAAAGGATTGCAGTCGGGGAGTGACGACTATCTTACCAAGCCCTTCGCGTTTTCCGAACTGCTGGCCAGGGTGCAGGCGCTTATTCGCCGGGCCGGCGGTATCTCCGAGCCGACCTGCCTGCAGGTGTCCGATCTGTCCATGAATCTAATTACACGGGAAGTCATGCGGAGCGGCAAGGCGATAGAACTTCAGCCGATAGAGTTTTCCCTACTTGAATACCTCCTGCGAAACGCCGGCCGGATCGTATCGAAAACGATGATCATGGAACATGTCTGGAATTATAATTTCGATCCCCAGACCAACGTGGTTGAGGCCAGGATCTGCAGGTTAAGAAACAAAATCGACAGACACAGCGACAGTAAACTTATTCATACTGTCCGCGGAGTGGGCTATGTCCTCAAGGAGAGGGTTTAAGCCGCGGAATACGCTGGCTTTCCGGCTGACGCTCTGGTATGCGGGAATTTTCACCGTATCCTCCTGTGTCGCTTTTCTTCTGTTTTACATGCTCATTACCTCCCTGATTCTGGACCAAACCGACCAGGAGCTTCTTGATCAGGCGAACCGTTTTTCCGTTGTGATCGCCTCCCAGGGCACAGATTCGGTTTTGGACAACGCGATAATAGAGTCAGAGGCGGCAGGTGTCAAAAAGGTCTTTTTCTGTTTCCTATCCTTTAACGGCCAAGTTTTTTCATCCTCCAACATGTCCTACTGGAAGGACATTGAAATCGATGAATCGGCTATTCGGGACCTGTTTCGTGGCGGGAGTCCCGTATTTAAAACGATCTCCATCGCCGGCCATAGGGAGCAGGTGCGCGTTCTCTACGCGCAGGTCAGTCCAGGTATTATCCTGCAGGTGGGGCAGGCGCTTGAAAGCTATTCCCGCTTTCTGGATGCTTTTAAAAAGATCTTCATTGCAACGATGATCCCTTTGATCGCCCTGGCAGCCTGCGTCGGCTGGTTCATGGCCCGTCGGGCGGTTTCAGGAATAGAAGCAGTGACGCGGACGGCTCAAAATATTTCAGGTGGCGCTCTCAATGAACGCGTTCCGGTGAAAACCAGGGGAGATGAAATAGACCAGCTCGCCGCCGCCTTCAACAGGATGCTTGACCGCATAGAGGCATTGCTCAAGGAGATAAAGGAGATGGGCGACAACGTCGCCCACGATCTGAGAAGCCCGATCGCCAGGATCCGGGGGGTTGCCGAAGTGACCCTTACAAGCTGCAAAACCCTGGGAGAGTACGAAAGCATGGCTGCCAGCACTATCGAGGAATGCGATCGTCTCCTCGATATGATTAATACAATGCTGTTGATTTCAAAAACTGAATCAGGCAGCGAAAAATTCTCATCAGCGGATATCGATCTCTCCGAGGCAGTTTGCCGAGCCTGTGAAATCTTCGGTCCGATGGCTGAAGACGCGGATGTTGAACTCAATATGGAAGTCTCCGACGGAGTGCACTTCAAGGGCAATACCTCGATGATTCAGCGGATGATATCCAATCTTCTCGACAATGCCCTCAAATACACCCCTTCCGGCGGGAAAGTGAAGGTAAGGCTGAAGGAAACAGCATCCCGAACGGTGTTTGATGTTATTGATACGGGAATAGGTATCTCATCAGCCGATCTGTCACACATTTTTGATAGGTTTTATCGATGCGATCAAAGCCGGTCGCAATCGGGTACAGGCCTGGGGCTCAGCCTGGCGCGCGCAATCGCCCGCGCCCACGGCGGGGAAATCACGGTTGTCAGCGTTCCGGGCAGCGGAAGCACTTTCACGGTTGATCTGCCGAAGTCATGATCCCAAGCGTCTCTGTATGAAATGCCGGAAATTAGGCAATTCTCCGGTTGTCCCTGGTCCCCCGATTGTGGAACCAGTCTGCCGTGCGCCGCTTTTTTTCCTGAAGTCTTTCTTCAATACCATTATCCCCGGATCGAGAGATTACAAATTTGTAATCTCTCGGTCATCTTCCCGTTAACTTCAAATCTTAAATTTAGTTCAGCGTCAGAAGCCGATAATCGGCTCTGGGAAGCTAGGAGGGAAAATATGAAAATCGCAAAGAATATGAGAAAACACGTTGTCACTGCAGTGATAGCAATTACGGGGCTGGGTGTCGGGTATGGGATGTCTTCAAACGTAAGGACGGCGCCGCAACCTCAGCCGGTGGTTTCGGTGACCAACGATATCAAGGTCCCCATGGTTCCCGCGAGTTTCAGCGAACTTGCGGAAAGAATCAGACCCGGTGTCGTAAACATCCAGGTAATTAAAAAGGTTCAGAATGCCGGATTTGCATACCCCGATTTCCCTGGGTTTCCGTTCGGAGAGAACAGCCCCTTTGGTCCTTTTTTCGAGGGAAATCCGCCCATGGACCGGATGCAGGAAGGAACAGGGTCCGGGTTTATCATCGACCGGGAAGGGTACATCATTACCAACAACCACGTGGTGGAAGATGCGGACCGGATCCAGGTGAAACTGGCCAACGGCAAGGAGTATGATGCCGAAGTTGTCGGTCTTGATCCTAAGACGGACCTGGCCCTCATCAAGATAAGCGGAGCGGAAGGCCTGCAATCGTTAATCCTCGGGAATTCGGAAGACCTGGAAGTCGGCAGCTGGGTTGTCGCTATCGGCAGTCCTTTCGGCCTGGAGCAGACCGTGACCCAGGGAATTGTCAGCGGCAAGGGAAGGGTGATCGGTTCCGGCCCGTACGACGATTTCATCCAGACGGACGCTTCGATCAATCCGGGAAACAGCGGCGGCCCGCTAGTCAATATGAATGGAGAGGTTGTCGGCATCAACACTGCCATGTACCCGAATGGCCAGGGCATCGGCTTTGCCATTCCGGTTGATATGGCAAAAAACATAATTCCGCAACTTGAAGAAAAAGGGTCCGTGACAAGGGGCTGGCTTGGTGTGGGGATTCAGGAGCTAACTCCCGCCCTTGAAAAATCTTTCAGGCTTAAAGACAAAGAAGGATTGCTTGTAGCGGACGTATTCAAAGACAGTCCGGCTGAAATAGCCGGAATCTTGACTGGAGACATTATCACGCGGTTTGACGGTAAGAGTGTTTCCGAAGCAAAAGACCTTTCCCGCGTCGTTGCATCCACACCGGTCGGAAAGACGGTAGCAGTCACTCTCATTCGAGACGGAAAAGCGATTGAGCGGTCGGTGAAGCTGGGTGAAATGGAGGATCCCGCAAAGATGGCTTCCCTGCCGTTGAAGAAAAACCCCCTGGGAATCACCGCGCAGGAGCTTACGCCCGAAATAGCCAGTAGTCTAGGGGTGGACACGAATGAGGGCGTTGTGGTTCGGGGCGTTGAGCCGGGCAGCCCGGCGGCCGATGCCGGCATCCGCACAGGCGATGTCATTCGTGAGGTGAACCGCAGCCCTGTGGAGTCCGTAGGGGATTTCAGCAGGAAAATGGAGAAAGCCAAAAGTGGAGACCATATCCTGATGCGGATCCAGCGGGGCGGTAACAGCTTGTTTACAGCGATAACAAACAGTTAGCGCGTATCTCCGAGAGGCTTCTACTTCGGCATCCGGTTGGGGATAAAATTTCATTTAACCACCGCCCGGATGCCGTTTTTCTTGTCGGTAAGGCCGGAGATTAGAATTGCCTGAGAATTTTTGCTGTTCTGTCCTATAATTCGACTACTCGTCAGTACAAAATTATCCAGAGGGCGAAATCCATCAATAAGAAAATCTCCGCATCTCGGACTTCCCGGAATAATAGGTTCGATATTCCTCTTGAGACATTGTCTGTGCATCGCGGTTCAGGGCTTATCCCACCGCTCCAGAAGAAATTCCCGTTCCGTCGTCATACCAGGTCGAATTGACGTTTACATATTCGTCATTCGTGACTATGCCGGTGTAATCAAGCTTTGTCCCCAGAGGCACCTCAAAATACCCTTGAAATGCCCCTGCTGTGTCCGAAACTGTGTCCGCGAGAACCTCACTCTATCAAACTCCAGCCAACTGGAACCAAAATGGGGAAGCTTAAAGTATAATGCCTCAAACAAACAACTCTCAGCTAAACTCGGGGCGGCTCAGTCTCTTTGTTTTCGAATAGGGCCATTTTAACCCTCACACTTTTTTTCGCATTCTGGAGTAGAAATTTGTCCACCTGCGTGGAGCCGGCAGTCGATAAGGCGTAACCGGCTCACTCACGAAACGCACGTCTTCCACAGAATAGAAAGAATGTGGATTGAATTTCTTTATTATTTCTACAATTGATTTGAGGTTTTTACGTTCTACAATTGAGAAGATAGTCTTAACAGGTCCTTTCGTGCCTTCTGCATCTATAGCAGTTATACCGTACCCTGCAGATCGCAGATAATCAACAAGTTCATCGGCTTGTTTGCGAGTTATAATGCGAACAATCACCTTTCCTATAGAAACCATATTCTCTATGATTATGCCGACGTAATTGCCGGCAGCATAACCTGCAGCATAGGCGATAAAGCACAGCGGGTTGTCCAGCCGCTGGAAAACTTCACGCAGGACTAGAAGCCAGACCAACACCTCGAAGAAAGCGCTAATGGTAGCGTAAAACGATAGGCTTCTATTGATGAAAATAATACGCAATGTGCCCAGACTCACATCAATGATTCGAGTGAAAAAGATAAGCAAGGGCAAGACTACCCATGTATATGCGGTGGATTCAAAAAAGGACAACATAATCATAATTTTTCAGCCCCTTCGTTTAATGGGGAGAGAAGAATACCTATCTCTTAGGGTATTCAATGAATATGCCTTTCTGCAGCTAGTGAGTTCTCTTAACGACCCATTTTGCTTGATATGCGGCTATAGGCAGTAAGAATTGTGATATTACGCGTGAGAGCAGAAGATCTCTTCTTCGTAAAAACCCCGATACAGACCGGCAATATAATCGCAGGCGCCCATACATGATACGTGAAAAGCAGGAGACCGATTATATCCGGCCAGATGATTGCTATAGCTATAGCGGTGCACCCAAGAACGGCTGAACAGATTCTGGCAAGCTTCAGCATGCGCCCGTCTCTTTGATCCTTCCATCCGAGCTGATGTTCAAACAGATCTTTGACGAAAATGGCGGTTGACGAATTCAACGCTGAATCGGCAGAAGACATAACGGCCATAATCAGTGCCCCGATTATCAATCCGCCGATTAAAGGATTATGCAATTGCGAGACCACCATCGGCAGCGCCTGCTGCGGTTCGATGTCTGGGTAATGAATGCGTGCGTACAGGGCAATAAAGAACAGGATTACGGGAAATATCACGGCAAGGAAAATACCCACACCGGCAATGCCGACGCGGGTTTGTCGGATATCCTTGCCGACACAGTAACGGGTGGCATAACCGGGTGCGAAGGTCTCTCCAAGCAGGAATGCAATCAATGTTGTAATAAGGAACAGCCAGCCTTTATTTCCCTTTGGAGAGAAGAAGAATGCGGGGATGGATCGGTTTCTGGTAATCTCTTCGGGATAGGCATCCTGTATCAGAGACAGATTCAAACGGGAAAGGTCGCGCCCTTCGGGATAGGTTCCAATTAGTTTTTTTGTCTGTGGTGTTAATGTGGAGGAATCGAAAATCTCGGGATCGTAGATGCTTTCCCTTCCTGTGACAATCGAGTTCAGATCTTTTATTATCGCCTGTTTCAGTTCCCGGGAAGCCTGGCGGCCGCTTTCGGACCGCGAGAGCATCCCGCGGGTATCTTCGGATAATTTTCCGTATAGGAAATGCGAAACAGGATCCTCGCCCGTTCGCAACTTTTCAGCCATCCCTTCGGGATCCTGACGATCCACGACACCGAAACGTGTGGGAACGAACTTGCGGGTATCCCTGTTATAGGATCCGGCAATATCAGGAATGCAGAACGCGAGCGTGATGATGAAACCGAGTATTAAAATGATGAACTGGTAGACATCGGTATGAATAACCGCCAGCAAGCCGCCGGCCGTACTGTAAATGACAACCATGGCGCCACCGATCAGAATTGCCAGCATCAGAACCCGGGATGCATCCGCGAATTCCGGCAATATGG
>JARRLM010000040.1:8979-24723 GCA_037386985.1 Acidobacteriota bacterium
CTGCAATGATGAATACAGAAAAGAGAAGGGAGAGTATCAGTGTTATGAACCGCGGGCCTTCTCCGAACCGGTGCCCCATGTATCCTGCGACTGTATAAAGTTTGGCTTCGCGAAACCTGGGGGCCACGAATAATCCGGAAAAGATAAAGTGCAGATACCACCCGGTTGATACGATCAGCATCAAAACACCCCAATCGTAGGTTTTCCCAATCGCTCCGATTGAGGCTCCGCCCCCGATTACGGTTGCTCCCATCGTACAAAAGAGGAAAAACCATCCGATATTCCGGCCCGCGACAAGAAAATCATCCGTGTCCCCGATTTTCCGGGCTTTGGATACTCCTTTGACGAAGATAAACACCATATATGCGATGACAATGGTCCACAGGATCGCTCCATCCGGCATGCTTAATCTCCCTCGCGTTAAAAAATAGAAACTCGGTATAAGAGGCGAACAATCAGATTCAGCGGATACTGTCTTGGATAAAATCCTTTTGGGGTTGTTCCAGTACCGGAACCACTTCAAATGTGTTTAATTCGGTGTGTTTCTTAAAGTGTTCAATAGAAGGCTGCATTGTTTTTTCAATGTAACGTCCGTTCATCAAACGAACAAAAGCGGCATAGTTGGGACGGAACTGGATGGTATCTCCCACTTTCAATCCATCCCTGTCGTCGCCGATATTGACAACGGTAATATCACTGCTGGATCCCACAATCGAATATCGATTATTAACTGGTGTTAGTCCGGATATTTCAGTGTCGAGATTCCCGATGCTGATCAGGGCACGAAACCCGCGCTGTCCGGGAGGCGTATCTTCATTGACTTCGGAAATAAAGGGGGCCATCGAGGTTGTCTCTGCCAGGGGAACCAGACCTTTCTTTTTGATTTCCGCTATTTCGGCTTCCAGAACAATCGCATCCCCTCGCAAACCTGGGAGTATTCTCCCATTAATAAGGTCGGTTCCGAGGAAAATGGATTCACCGATACGAAAGTGATTGATGGCTTTGGGCAGCTGTTTGTCAAGAACGAGGGGCAGTACGGCGGAAGAGCCTGCCGATATCAACTGAAGGGGATGTTTAAATTTCAGTTCCAGAAGTTCCCTGTAGAGAACCAGTTGCATAAACTGGTCCACAGTCGGAACCGCACCGGCAAGACAACCAAGGTTGGCGCCGATTCCCTTCACCTCGATATTGGGCAGTTGAAAAACATGTTCATAAAAATCTATCAGGGATCCGGGTAGAATGCCCTCCCTCAGATCACCCAGCTCGATCATAATAACGACGCCGTGAAGCCGGCCCTGTTGTCGGGCCTCTTTATCCAAAGCTTCAATAACTTTGATTTCACTGTTCAAACTCACATCGGCGAGACGAACCACATCTGAAACAGATGTCAGGTCGGGAACGCGCAAATACCAGGATTCAAACTCGGGATGAATTCGTTCGATAGTCTCCAGATTTTCCAGGCGGGAATCTCCCATGGAATATATACCCATGTATTGGAGTGCTTTAAGGGTGTCACGGTGCCCACAAAGTACTTTTGTCACAACCGTCCAACTGGCGTCATGTTCTTTCATCCAACCGCCGATTGTTTCCAGGTTCTGATAGACTGCGTTCAGATTAATGAGGATTTGGTTCATTTTTTTGATATCTCATTTCTGCATATTTGCTGGTAAAGCCGATCCGTTCATAGAGCCTGCGAGCCGGATTATCGTATTCGACGTGCAGTTTCACGTTTCCGTCAACCAGGCTGAGAGCGTACTCAATAAGATTGTAGCCCAGTCCTTTACCCCGTTGATCCGGGGACACCGCAACAAACAGAAGGATATTTTCCGGCACGTAGCCCTTCATGCCCGTTTTCTGCATCACAAGTGCACCGCTTATCCCATCCTGAGATTCCGAAATAAGCAGGAATCCTCCTTCGCGTCCGATTGCCGAGAGCGCATCGTGAATACCCCTTTCAATATCCTCGGGGGTGTCTTCATACGGCTTCAGGTTTTGGTGGAGGAAATTTATAAGTTTATTTATATCAATATGATCGGGGAATTTATCCAAAGAATTCACAAAATGTACAATGTGTTGCTGTATTGAATCATTCTCTGATTTCTTTTTGATTCCAGTATTTCCAGAATTGACTGGAATAATTTTCACAGATCGCGGCAAGGCTTTTTTCCGTCCCTTTATGTCGTCCTCCGAAGCCTCGAGCTGGTGGTGTGCCAGAATTGGAGACGCTTCAATTTCTTCTGCATTCATAAGACTCGCGATCCTCTCCAACGAGGACAGGATTTGTGCCTGTTCCCATTTTTCCAGTTCCTGCAATTTCCTGACGAAGTTTTCCTGCAACAGTGGAAACATGGTCTGAAGCACATTAGCGCCATTAGGCAGAATTTCTACGAACACTTGGCGTCGATCGCTGGCGCTGCGGACTCTGCGGACAAGCTCTCTGGATTCCAGCCGGTCGATAATTCCTGTAACTGTTGCGTTGCTTAGGCTTGCCAGTCTGGCCAATTCTCCCAAAGCTAAGCGTTCATGGCGTTGAATTTCACGTAAAAGAACGACCTGGGGAATAGTGAGTCGGTGGCTCTGTACCAGCTTTTTAGAGTATAGATCGATGGAACGGACTATGCGCCGCAATGAAACCAGAACATGATCAAGTATTTCCTGCTTTGGAAAAAGGATATCTTTCATTTTGTACTCAAATATTTTGAGTACAAAATATTATGGTGATATAATTCCGTTGTCAAGCTCGTGTATGGAATTAAAAGGGTTTGATTTGAAAGAGATCAGGTCAGCTTGCATTTTCCCGGTATCAGCCGGGAATATTTTTATATGGCAACTATTGATATTTGTTTCATTTACACCAATCAATTAATCCGATGATGTTATCCCATCATTGCTTCTGCCATTAGCTGACGAACGCATATAGACACTGGAAGGGGTATTTGATGCTTGAGTTGTCCAAATTAAGAGACGCAATTATACATGGTGATGACAAAGGAGCGCTTGAGATTACCCAGCAAGCCTTGAAAGAGGAGGTAGACCCGGTTGAGTTAATCAATGAATGGATGATACCCGCTATGGATGAGGTTGGGAGGCGTTTTGAGGCGCAGGAACTTTTTTTCCCCGAAATGCTGATTGCCGCGAGGGCGATGAAACTGGCCCTTGAACCCATCCGTCCTTTGCTGGCGGCATCCGGAGTGGAGCCGACGGCCCGGGTCGTGATAGGAACAGTCAAAGGGGACCTGCACGATATCGGCAAAAATATGGTGGGACATATGCTGGAAGGTGCCGGCTTTGAAGTCCACGATATAGGAATTGACGTCCCGGCTGATAAATTTATCGATGCTGTTAAGACACACGATGCCCAAATCATGGCCATTTCTGCGCTTTTAACCACGACCATGCCGGAAATGCAGAAGATTCTGGAATTGGCGGACCAGTCCGGCATTCGCCATACGACCAAGATCCTGGTTGGCGGCGCGCCGATCACTCAAGCCTTTGCAGATGAAATAGGGGCGGATGGCTTTGGAGAAAATGCCGGAGCTGCGGTATCCGTGGCCCGCAACCTTATAAGCGATAATTAAATACAAACACCCGTTTTTAAAAGGAACACGATGGAAAACAACTTTCAGGAACTCTCTCTCTCCCAATTTCGATTCCTGGACGAGCAGCAGCTGACCCGCATTCATGAGGCGTCCCTTCACATCCTCTCACGGGTTGGCGTTACAGTCGATTCTGCTGAAGCCCTGGAACTCCTGGATGGTGCCGGAGCAGACGCGTCGAACCCAAAGCGGGTACTCATTCCGGCAGATATGGTCGAGAAGGCCCTTGAGACGGCCCCGAGTACTGTTGTGCTGCATAAGCGCGATGGGACACCGTTTGTCAGGCTTACAGGCAATCGCTGCACATTCGGCGGAACCCCGGATCAACCGGATATTCTGGATCCTCGAGATGGAAAGAGACGTCCCTGCAGGATAGCGGATGTGGTGGACAACGCACGACTTATTGACGCGCTTCCGAACCTCACGTGGTCCTTCACGAGTGAGTGGGCAGGGTATCCCCAGGGGCTCCCCGCAGTGCTGGCCGGCAAGGTCTCGTTTATGATCCAGCTCGAAAACAGCGAAAAGCCACTCGGGTCTTCCATCGCAAACGTTCAGAACCTGAAAGATCAGATTGAAGTGTGCTCGCTCATTGCAGGAGGCACCGAGGAGCTTCGCCGCCGGCCCTTTTTCTTCGGGTCGGTGGAGCCGATCACCCCTCTGGTCCATGGCCGGGACGCACTGGAAAAGAGCCTCATCCTCGCCGAGCACAGTCTGCCCAACGTGGTCTATGTCATGCCTATGGCCGGCGCAACTGCGCCTGCCACCTTTGCCGGAACACTGGCTGTGGCCAACGCCGAGCTCTTAAGCCATCTTACGCTTATGCAGCTCAAGAGAGAGGGCGCGCCAATGATCTACGGCGCGATGCCGAACATCATAGATATGAGGACTACGATCTTTCCATACGGATCCCCGGAGCTCAATCTCCTCGTGGGCGCGGCTACTGAGCTTGCGCACCACTACAACCTACCAATGTTGGGTACGGCTGGTTGCACTGATGCCAAAGTCATGGGAGTCCAGACCGGTCTCGAGGTAATGGCCCAGTGTATGACTTCGGTCCTTTCCGGCGCCAACATGGTCCATGACGTAGGCCTTATGGACCACGCGACTATGATATCTCCCGAACTCATGGTTCTCACCGATGAGATCATCGGAATGACCGGGGCGATGCTCCGGCGGTTGGAGGTGGACGATGAAAGCCTCGCCCTGGATCTTATCGAAAAGGTGGGTCCGGGCGGCAGCTATCTTGCCGAAGACCACACCCTCAATCACTTCCGGAGTTTCTGGGTGCCCGAGATTTTAGACCGGAGCATGGGTACAAAACCCGGTGCGGCCGGCTCCGCCTTGCACAGCGAGGATAGGTTACGGGAAAAGACTTTGAAGATTATTGAAAGCCATACCCCCAAACCACTTGAAGAGGGTCTGCTCTCTGAAATTAAAAAGATGGAAAAAAGCTGGTTCGAACGCCTGGGCCTCGATCATGTCTATCCAGAGGAATGACAGACCCAACCGACTGAAGCCAAAATAGTGGAAATCAGATGGAAAGTTTTACCAGGGCTCTAGATTCATCTTCTACAGGAGGGCTTTGTAGCGGGGATGAGTGTGTGTGGCATGTTAAATATTACCGAAAACCGGAGATTCCATGTTTGAGCTAAAACGCGTGTCCGGACCTCCAAAGCGTTTAGGAACGCGATGAAGGCCCGGGGAGGAACACAGGACATGAAATACCCTGTCAAGCTATGGCACGCAACATCACGCTATTGCGCCGGCACGCTGCCCGGAGCTGGTTGAGGTGCCGGGTTTTGTTTGGCGGACATGGCCTGGGCGGCGATCGCCATCGCCATTTTGTTCAGTGCGGCAGCGTCCAGGCGCGTCTCGCTTTCCATTTTGCCGTTGCTGAAAGTGAACTGAGTTTCGATTTTACCGAGGTCCAGGGGAAAGGGCGGCTTAGGGACACTTGGCGGCATTAAAGACATCAAGCCGCTGAAAAATACCGGAGTGTCTATGACCAAAATACCTGTGGGACCACTGGCCGGGGAAGGAACGAGATTGCGTGTGTCGTTAATCAGTTCCGCTAACGAAGCGTCATTTGAAGCCATGAACATAAGGTCCTTAACCGCGGCAATACGGAAGTTCAGTCTCAGGTTCAGGGGAAACTTGGCATCTGGTTTGGCCATGGAACTGAAATCGATGCTGTAACCGATAACCCTGGCGCCTGCCACGGTGCTGTCATCGGTGCGCACGAGGAACGGTGTGGCAGGAGTGTCCGTTTTCGGAGCGGTGATATTGGAGAACGCCTGGCTGTATCGTTCCAGAAATGGGACGTACTCGTTAATGAGGTAAGATTCACCGTCCGTTCCCGGTTTCAGGACGGAGACTGCTTTCATGTCGATACCTTCCGGGGTGATATTGATGCCGCCTGCACTTTCTCCCGTTGAGATTTTAATCATTGCGTCGATATCCTGGGAATCTATACCCAGTTGCGAGTACAGCGATTGATATATATTTCCATACAGATCCATGACGCCGGGAATGTTATAGGATCTGGTATGCGCTCTTATGGGCATATCGATAGGTAAATTTGCCAGGCGGGTGCTGCCGCCGACGTCAACCAGGGCGTTCGCAAGTTCGGTTCCGGGCATAGCTTCAATATCCATATTCAGCGTCAGGAAGTCCTGGGAAAAATCCAGACCTAATCTGAAAATGTCCGCCTGTTTCCCGAGATTCAGTATTTCCTTCACCATGGCTTTAATATCTTCCTGAGGTATAGGGGGATTTGCGGGTTGGTTGGCCTGCTTTGCCGCCGCTTTATCCAGGGAAGCCAGGATTTCAGGCTCTGCATCAGTCAGAGCTTTGCTCGCTGCAATTTCCACAACCAGATCGCCGCGCGTCGTCGGGGTCATGGAGGCATTCACCAGGCTTTGTTCAAAAGCCGGAGAGACGGTAAGGCCCTGTTCCGGAGGCAGCGTCATAAGATAATGGTCGCCGCCGGGAATAGGGTGATAGGCGTTTTCAAAGCTGCTGTTGGGCGCGCTGAAGGGGATCAGGGCTATCATGGAAGATTTTGCGCCTTCATTGCGCAGTCCCGCAACCATGGAGCGATTAGTATCTATCCAATCGGTTCCATGCAGCAACGTGCTGATTGTTTGAATCGGTCCAGCCGGATTTGCCCCCGGGGTCGCCGGTGTCATGGCCTGAAGCAGCTTATTAATGTCCGGAATTTTAATCACCAGGAAAGGTTCCTGGTCGACAGCTCCCTGGGCGCTCGCCAGTATAGGAGCGCAAAGAAGTGCAATCACTGCGAACAAACAGATGGCAATCGGATTTGCGGTTCTTATCTTCATAGCATTTATCTCCGAGAAATTAAGTTATTCATAAAGCGCTACTCTATTTTACGATCCTGTTTTCAATAAAGTTTTAAGAAGGCTGCTTTTCCCCCGCCGTACCTGTTTCCATTTGCTTAACAGATACCGATACCCATTTATTAGAGAAAATATTTAATTCACAGTAGAGGAGCTCCTCTTTGATTTCTAATTCCCATCAGGGTGGAATATCCGCTGAAAAATTGATAGGTAGAAAAAATATAAAAAGACGCTCATTCTTCCTATCCGCCATGGCTGATAAATTCAGGAGGAAACCGATGTCCTTTATGTATGGATTTCATCAATTCTTTATCGCTGAAATCTGCTCAACTTGACGGTACCCATGCGAAAGCTGAGACAGAGAAGTCAGTAGCTTTAAGTTACAGCGTTTGAGAATTCCATTAACTTCTTCCAAATCCAATTTCAGGTGATTAGAAATTGTTATCGGCGACTTTCCATAGTAGTGAGCTTGAGTGAAAATCTCTTGTTCAAGGTCTGACCATGTACGGAGAGTACTTACTATTTTCATAAACAATTGTTTACGATTTAGCTTTGATGTGTTGCCTGGCATATTGAGTTTTCCTCCAGTCGAAAATTACCAATTTATATTGTAGTTTCCTTGGCACCGGCGAAGCCCGGAAACCCGATTTTGAAAAGTACCTAGCACCACAAACCGTTTTTGAACACCATTGTCCTGACCGTGTGTAGTTCTATACAACGAACTCTTCACGGTTTCTAGTTTGAATCCCTCTTTTTGGGCAATTTCACTCAGCTTCAGCCCGTCATAGTAACGTAAAATGAAAAATCGCCTTTGTTGTTGAGGGAATTCTTGAAGGTAACTGTGCATCCTTGCCACCTGCTCCTTAACCGCCAGTCTTCGTTCCACAGGCGGCTCATCTCTTCGTCCGGTGGGTATGTATGTAAGCAGAATTTCTGTCTTTTCAGTCCATTGTATTTCGGCTCGCCGCCGTCGCGTACGCCAATGATCGATGGCACAATTAATTGAGATTCTGTAAATCCAGGTTAAAAATTTTCCTTTTTGTGGGCTCCAGAGCGGGAGCGAGCGATATATCGTTAAAAAGACTTCCTGTGTCGTATCCTGCGCTTCTTCGGGATCTGAAATGATCCTGTAGACAACGGCGTACACCGGACGCTGGTATCTTTTATACAATTGTTGGAATGCATCCTCCTCCCCCTTTAAACTCCTTTGCACCAACTCTTCATCGGAAATGTCATCACCGTATTCCTCCATTACCCTGCTCTTATGGAGAGTGAGAAATAATTATGACTGGCTTTTATGGATATGAAACCGTATGCCGACTGATTCCAACACTATTCGATTACAACGGCTGTGCCGTATACAAGGATTTCGGCTGCCGTAGTCATCATTTCCGCGGTACCGAACCGGACGGCCACGATGGCGTTTGCTCCCAACTTTTCCGCTTCTGCGGTCATTCGATCCAACGCCTGTTCGCGCGCTTCTGCGATCATCTTAGTGTAATCGGTTACTTCACCGCCGACAATGCCCCTCAGCATTGCCATGATGTCTCGACCTATATGCCGGGCCCTTATCGTATTTCCTCTTACTAATCCCAGGGTTTTGATGATCTGTCTCCCAGGAATTTCATCGCAACTTGCTAGAATCATCGCTCTACCTCTTTTTCATATCTTTCACGTTTTCTTGCAAACAATCGCTCGCGCAGTATGGATATAACCATAATGATTACTCCTAACAAAGCCATTGAGACGCCGACCTTCAACAATAAGCTGATGTCGGGATCGGAATAAAACCGGGACAAAGCCATGTATGCAAAAAATCCGAGGATAACTATCGAGCCTATGGACATCAGAATCCATGCAAAGGTGCGTTCGGTACGACGATAAATATCGCTCCAGTACCCGGTCCAGTAACTGTCAGGAAGATCCTTGAATTGCATTTTTTCTGTTACCTCCTTAATTTTAATGAATGCTTGAAGCTCTGATCTCCACTTTTCGTTTTCCTTGATGGCCTCAGCCATCGCCTTTTCCTCCTCCGGCGAAGCAACTCCGTCAACAATCTTCATCATCAATTGCCGGATCTTTTCATCGCTCATATTCTTCACCCAATAAATCCCTGAGTTTTTTCCTGGCATAATATAAACGTGACATTACGCTCCCAACGGCAATTCCGAGAAGTATCGCAATTTCTTCATAGGAGAGGTCTTCGAAATGGCGAAGCATGATTACCTCACGATGTTCAAAGGACAGTTTGCCTATAGCAGTCCATACGGCTTTCTTTGTCTCGTCTAATTCTAAGAAGTATTCGGGGGAGTTATAATACTCGGGGTTCTGCCTTCTGAGCCGCATTGTCCGAACTGCGTGGTTTAAACGTACCGAACGCTTCCTGAGATGATTCCGGGAGAGGTTGCTAAGTATCGTATAAAACCACGCGTAAAAAGGCTTGGCCCCATCATAGCGGCGCCGGGCATTATAAACCCGGATAAAGGCTTCCTGGGAAATATCGTAGGCGTCATCCGGATCGCCTACTAACCTGAGAGCGGTGTAGTAGGCTTTTTTCTTGTACCGTTCGACCAAAGTTTTGAAAGCCATCGGATTTCCCTGCTGAATCGAGACCATCAACTGGGCGTCATCCAAACCTATAAACTCCTGTATGACTTTTATTACCGCCGGCGGAATTAAATATTCAAAATATTTTGAATATTGTTGCGAAAATAATAGTCCAATTATCTTGATGGCTCATGCCTTATTTTGATCTAGATTCTGAAAATGATGTTATGAATCTTCAAAAGATATTAATAGCTGCCCCAAATTACTATCTTTATATTAAAAGAGGATCTTCCTGGCCCTGATGTAACTTTGGAAGAGTCAGGTTCAGCCACGTTCAAGATGTACCCTCAACACCCTCAAAATACCCCTGGTTTGCCCAAAACTGTGTCCGCGGGAATCCAAGCTTAGCCAACTCATTCCAACGAGCGGCAAGATGAAATAGGGAAGGATGTTATCGGTAAATATTCTGTGCAACTCAAATACACCTCAGTCAGGCCATATAGATTATAGTCAAAATATTTTGACAATGTGTAAAATATATTTGACAATACTTTTTGTTTGATTAGTATATGCCATATGGACTGGAGGAACTGCCGATGAAAGTTTTATCCAAGCTGAAGAGTTTCTTGGCTGATTTGACCAACAGAGAGTTGAACCTTTGGGCCGAATTTCTGGTTAATATTGTTGTCGCCCTTTACTACTTTCCAAACGCGTTCAGGCTTATTGAAGAGAATCCGATCTCCACATTAAAATTCTCAATACGGTTGTCCGGATTGGTAATAAGTACAATCGTACTGACGATTATTGTCAGCATCATTCTAGGCATTATTGTTAGTGTCTGGAAAAAACCTGCTAAGAAGGATGAGCGTGATTATGCGTTTTCGGCCAGAGGGTCTATGATTGCCTATATGGCTCTATTCTTTTTCGTGTCGATAGTAATAGGACAGATTATATTTCAAAGCTTTTTCCCCGAAACATCGACAAGGCTTGGCTTGATGGCAAGTCCGCTGATCATCGCCCATCTTCTTCTGCTATCTCTGATGTTTTCTTCTACCATCAAGTGCGTGGTGCAACTGTTCTTTTATCGGCGGAGTTTTTAAGATGGGGAAAACGTCCATTCGCAATAACATCCGACGCCTGCGTTTCGAAGCCAATGAAATGACCCAAGCTGAACTGGCGGAAAAGGTGGGCGTTACTCGCCAAACTCTGAATGCGATTGAGGCAGCTAAATATTCACCAACCTTGGAGCTTGCATTCAAGATAGCTAAGGTTTTTGATGTTCCTCTGAATGAGGTTTTCAAATATGAATAGAATTCCTGCCAGTTCTCCGCACTACTAGGGGAATGAATTTTACCCAGAAAGGAATTCAGGAATACGGCTCTGTCATGACCCCTTGGTGTGAAAATCTCCATCCTCTCCGTTCACTTCACTTGGATCAGAAAAACACAACCTCGGCTTTTAACGCATCTACAAATTATCTACTGGAGCTATGGGAACCATTGTTGCCATTGAAAGTCTACAGGCAATAGTCCCTGTTATCACGCCGAACGACGGTGACGGCGTTCCCGGCTGTTCAGTCCGTACCCTGTCGCGAGCACGGCAAGGCTGACGATGACGACGATTACGGCCCATGTCGGCTCGTCAAACCATTCTTTGCGATCCGTGATCATAAAAAGTGCTATACCGCAGTTAATCAGGCCCGCAAAATAAAAACTCTTTCTCTGTCGAAACCGACTGAGATAGGCGATGACGATTGCCAGGATAAGGTAGAACCAGTTGTAAAATTCGGCATACTCTGCCTGCCCGTTCAAATAACTGATAGGCTCAAGCATGGCAAAGGGAGAAATTATATACAGAAGCTGCGACGGTAGTTTCAGAAGAGACGTCCCGTATCTGTCCAGCAGCCAGCCGGTGACGTAGATCAGGAGACCGTTGAGCGTCATGGCCGCCATGGTATCCAGCAGGGTCTCATTGGCAATCTTCTCCGGCTGCAGCATTTCAAGGGATATCCCCAAATGGTAAAAAAGCCTTCCCTTGAGAGCCAGGAGTTCGATGATTGCCACAATAAGACCGCAACCGGCGATATAAAAGGGCTGGGCAAACCATTTCAGGTTTTTCTTTTCCGTTAAAATTCCCGACAGGGCAAAAAACAACAGAAGCGGCAGGAGATGGAAAGCCAGGGTGTCCCATAATTCCTTTTCAAACCACCCGCGCAGCCCGAAATCGGCAAGAATTGTCAGATGAAACGTGGTAGCCAGTATGATTGCAACAGTAGCCAGTGCCGTTGTTCGGGTTCTCAATGCCAGCCAGCAGGCCCAGATGAAAGCGAGAAATCCCGCCAGCTGAAGCTGGCGATTGGAAATTGGACCGTCTTCGAATAGCTGTTGCGACATATGCGCCTGAAATCCAAACCATCCGGCTTCGTTGAAAAGGATCAACAGAAACAGCGGAAGTATTACCGCGGCGGCCAGAAAGAAGGCGATGGCGACAGCCTGCCTTTTCCGTTTAAAAAGCAGCATTCCCAATACGTTCAATCCCGCCAGGGGGAATCCAAGCGCCAGAAGGGGCTTCGTGAGACCGGAAACCGCGTCCATGAAGTAAGCGCCTGTATAGAACAGGCTCCCGCATACGAGGAGAAAAGCGCCGAGATAAAGTGAAATCTGGGAAAATGACAATACGCGGCTCTGGTTTACAATTCGAAACTGATCGGCGAATGGGCGGAAAAGGATTCGAAAGAGACCTGGAGCTTCACCAAGGGAGAAAAGAATGCATACAAACTTTTAGTGACTGAAGAGGATGGCAGGAAAGGGGTATTTGTCGCCCACCTGGTAGATGTTCAGGGACGCCTGTTTCTTGACCTATATCCGAAGGAATCGGACCTGGGGATGAGCGATATCTACAAGTGGCATTTTCTCGGTTTTCACTCCTTTCTTAGGGTGGAGCAAGTACAGCCGATATTGCAGATGACCACCCTCGATCCCGATTGGGTCGAGAAATTGCTGAAGGACCATCCCGAAGAAATCAGTCATGAGAAGGCGGAAGACAGGATCCTTCTTACGGCAAAGCCCAAAGAACTGCAGGCGTTTCTGATTCGGCATGAAGACACGGAGGATGCGTTTTTTGAGCCGTGCCAAATGATTCCGAAAGAATAGAATCCTATTATTGATAAATAAAGTGTTCGCGGCAGATAGCGGAATGCAGGGGTATGACTTAAAACCCTGGGCCAGCCGAATCAAAGCTTCGGCCACGCCTGACAAGTCGGCCGGCAAGCCGGAGTCTTGGCGCGGGCTGCGCACCGTAGCCTTAGCGAAGCCGGGCTGTTGCTTCATCTGAGGATAAACCGGTAAACATCTTCCCCGAATATTTCCGAAAATACCCTTAATATCCCCTTCTGACTTAAGACTGCTCCCGCGATAAACTCACTGTATCCAGCTCCAGGCAACTGGAGCCCGAATGGAAAAGTAATGAGATGGTAAGATTATTGTGGTAAAGAGACCTTCTGGCTCACCTCTTCCAACGAATTCAAGATTATGCATTTTTTATAGGGTCTGCCGAAGGATTATTCTTAAAACACTTCAAAAGATCCATCAATCGCCGGCGCTTTTGATCCAATCTTCGAAGATTCTTGTTAACATCCTGCCGCGCCGTTCCGTATTAGCCGCAAAAAGAGGAGATAAGTTTATGGTTGAAGAAATTATGATCCCGGTTGTATTGCTCGGAATCTCGGCGTCAATCTGCTGGATTGTCTGGTCCATAATGTCCGCTGTCAGGCGTATCAAAGTTTCCCGGCAGAAGGCGGAATTACAGAATAAGTTGCTGGATAAATTTTCAGGTGCTCCTGAACTTTTGGAATATCTGAAAACGGAAGTGGGACAACGATTGGTGGATACGGATTCAATGGAAATCAAATCCCCGTTATTGCGTATTTTGTTGAGCATTCAGTTTGGTGTTGTACTCTTGGTTTTAGGCGGTGCTTTTCTTCTTCTGAGGAACTGGATCCCCGCTGATGGTGCTCTTGCATGTCTGGTAATAGGAGTCCTTTCGGCGGCTTTAGGAAGCAAAGATCAGCCATACTTCAGCCATGGAGGGAGCAATGTTGGCTATCGGTGCAACCTTGTTGCATATAACAACGGTGATGGCATTGTAATCATGACCAACGGCGACAACGGGGGCCAATTGGCCTCCGAGATTCTCAATACCGTTGCAAATGAATACGGGTGGCATGATTTTCAGTCTGTGGAACGAACACAGATTGCACTCACAGAAGAGGCTCTCGTGCGGTTTGTGGGAACATATCAGATGGCACCTGATTTAAACATATTGATTGTGCTTGAAGGCAATCAATTATATGCACAGGTTCCTGGATCGGGCAAAGTTCCCATATCCCCGGAGTCGGAGAGGAAGTTTTTCTTAAAGGTAAGGGATGCCGAAATCGAATTCCTTGTAGATGAAATGGGAGTTGTTACATACCTGGAGTTGCAGCAGAATGGAGGGGCCAGGCAGTTTCCTCGAATTGGCAATTAGGCATTGCTACAACCGGTGGTTCTTCGCGAATAAGGCCCGTTTCTATTCTTCTTCTCGATATTGGAAGTTGTGTCCCATGCTGTGGGTTCATGCGCGTTATGCATGCGACTTCTCAGGAGCCCACCCACCGTGAAATGCTCGATTGACTTTCTGAATGTCGAAGCGCTCCGGGTCATACTCACCTCCGGACCATTCCAGCAGTTCTTCATGCTCGGGATGATCCGGTTTACCAAGGATCTCCAGGAAGCGGTAGAAACCAGGTATACCGCCGCATTCCTCCGGTGGGCAAGCACGCCGACCGCCGGTCACCATCGGGTATCGTTTGTTTCCTGAAGCTATGGGAAGCACTTTCTCAACCACGACGTCGTGCTCCCAACCGTCTCCGAAATCATACTCGTAGAGCAACTTGTCCTTTGTCTTGCGCAATACCTGGTCGATGCGGATCCTGTCTTCATCCTCTTGATCAAGGCCAAACTCTTGATCAGGAATCCCGTAGCATTTTCCTTTGGCTACAAACTGGTGCATATGGCTGTCGGTCCAACCCATGGCGACTTGAATAATGCGGTGCAACCGGCCGAGAGTCGTGTCTCCTCGAACTTCCATTCGTCTCCAGATGGGTGGCTTTGCGTAGCGCAGCATCACTTTGAGTTGGAATGCCTTCATCTCTATAGATCTATTCCCGATGTTGTCCACTACGATTAACTGCTTGTTAGGTCAATCCTAACATTTTCAATCCGTTCGCGGACGAACATTTTTCATAGCGGCTTCCTTGTATTCCCTTGAGTCAGAGACCGCGATCCTGGCTAATATACGTACCCAGACTTCGAGAACTAAGGAAGACACTTCCGAGTCGCGGAGGATATTATCCAGAAAAATTCAAGATTGGGGGCTTATTGCTGTTGTCTATGAAATCTTGAGGCCTTGAAGTTTAATTGGCAACTGTACAGGGGCGATTTGGTCATTTTACATGGCATGCAATCTGCAACAATGGTATTTTTAACAATACGTTGAAGGAGGTAAGAAATGATCGCGCTTAAAAATGTTACCTATGTAACGGATGAAAAGGGCAATAAAAAAAGTGTGGTCCTTAATGTTAATGATTTCGAGCGGATACAGGATGAGATAGAAGACCTGGAAGATGCTCTAGAACTGGAAAAAGCGCGCAAGGACGCTACCGGCTTCAAAAAATGGAAAGATTTCGTTAAGGAAGTGGTAGCGAAAAAGGGATGACCGTGCCCTATGTCGTTATCATTGAAAACAAGGCGCAAAAAGAGTTCCTCAAACTATCCCCACCCCACGGTAATTCTGTTAAGAAAGCAATTGATAAGCTTGACAAGGAGCCGAGACCTTCCGGCGCCAAAAAACTCAGCGGTACCAAGGATGGCTATCGTGTCCGGGTCGGTGACTATCGCATCCTCTATACAATAGATGATCAACGAAAAGTAATTACCATTTACCGCATTCGGCATCGTCGGGAAGTCTACAGGTAGATTTTCAATTCGAAGAACAGATTACAATCTGGGTTGTGTCCTATGCTGTGTCCGCGAAAACCCATCTTTATCTAATTCCAGCCAATTTATTCCAAGATTCTTATCTGCATCCGTCACCGTAAGTGCCTATACATCAATGGCATAATTCCGGTCTTAAAATCCGGGTAGGGGCGTGTGGGTTCAGGCTTCGTCCTAGCCGAATCTTCGATTCGGCTTTTTGATGCTGCC
>JARRLM010000040.1:24738-28746 GCA_037386985.1 Acidobacteriota bacterium
ACCGAAAATACCCTCAAAATGCCCCTACTGTGCCCGCGAGAAACTCACTCTATCAAACTCAGGCCAACGGATACCAACATGGAAGCAAAAGAAGAGAGTTGATTCAAGCAAACAACTCTTCGGCAATCACAGGGCCGTTCACTTGCATCGGGTGGGATTCTTCTTTTGGCATCCATCAAAGTCCTCGAGTCGCAGGTGGTTTCGGCAACAATCATCGGTCCATTTCGGAACTTTATTTTGGCCCACCTTAACTAGTTGATAATCAACATCATCCCGTCTCTTTTTTGCCTTTTTGCTTGTTACCTTTTTTCGCAAGCACCATAAAAATCAAGCCAAAGTCCCCAATTTCCATAACTTACCCTGCAAAACGGCCTCTGTAAGGGGCGCTATTGGAGGATTCCAGGACTTGGCATATCCAGGTATCCCCTATTTTCTGGCATCTGAGTCGATTTCTTCTTCCACGATCCCTCAAGCTCCACAACTTTCCGCTGCAGATATTTTCGATAATCTGCCGGTATCGGTCGTTCGTTGATTTCAGAGATTAATGCCCCAAAGTAAGCCAAGCTTGCAATCGGCTGAAGCGAAGAACCGTTGAGCCAGGAGATATATTTTCTGACTGCGCCCATCAGCATGGCACCCTGAACAGCCTCCAGTGGAATTCCACGTCGTTGGAGGTCCTCGGCATATTGCATATCCCTGTCACTGAACTTCTTACTCGTGCAGCCTATGGCTACAAAGCTACTTTTGATCGTGTCGATGTAGCTATTCCCCATGGGTCCATCGGCATTCTCAATCACCGTTCGATGGTACGGCCAGTACTCATCTCGAATCTCAAAGCATGTCCGGTCATATTGATTTTTTCCCGGTCGCACCATACACACGCCTTTGGACTCGAGTTCTTCGATATACTTGCCGACGATACGCCGGGATTTGCCGATCGCCTTGGCGAGTTCTTTCTGCCCGGCTTCGAAACGCCCGGTCCGGCGGTTGGCCTGCAGGCAAAGATAAGTGAACAGCTTGAAGGCGCCGTCGGAAAGAATCCGCAATGCCTGGTGAAAAGAAGTTCCGGCGACAAACCAGCCGGAGGGTTCTTTCAGTCGAAGATCCATCATCGGCTGGTTATTCATGGCGTCCCTCCTTCCTTACGGCGCCGACTTTTCTCCTTCGGTTTGCCATCGTCCGCCGAAACCTGTAGGACTCTTTGCCGGTATCGATGATGTGGGCCCGATCCGTCACCCTGTCCACCATGGCTTTGCACAGACGCGCATTGGCAAACACCTGGGTCCATTCGGAAAATCCAAGATTTGTGGTGATAATCAGCGCCGCACGTTCAGCTCGTTCGGAAACCACCTGGTAAAGGAACTCCGCCCCTACATCGGCCAGGGGCACATACCCCACTTCATCGATGGCAATCAGTTCGTAACGAAACCATCGGGCCAGGAGGCGTCCCACACGATTGTCCTGACGAGCCTCAACGAACTCATTGACCAAAGCGGTTGCCGTGGTAAATCGGACTCGCCTCTTCTGCCGACAGGCCGCAACACACAAAGCAGTTGCCAGATGGGTTTTTCCGGTGCCGCATTCTCCGGTCAGCACTACGGGTTCCGCCCGGTCAATATAGCCCCCTTCGGCGAGTTCACAGATCTGAGCCGCTGGTATGGTAGACGCGGCGGAAAAATCAAAATCTTCCAGGGTCTTGACCTTGGGTAAATGCGCTTCCCGGATGCGCCTTTCTATGGTCCGGCGTTCCCGCTCTTCCAGCTCTGCAGCCAGCAATGCTTCCAGATATTCCGTATGGCTCTGTTTGCCTTTGATGGCTTCGCCGGCTAAGGACCCAAACTGCGAGCCGATGGTTGGGAGATGCAATGCCTTGCATTGCTGCCGAACCGTGGCTTCCACAAGAGCTGCGCTTTGTTCGCTCATGGTCGCACCTCCTTTGCAGGAAGCAGCAGGTCATAGTCGGTCATAACCGGCAGCGGCCGCTCGTAGCAACTCAGCGGGCCTACATCAATCGGTTCCGGACAGGTTCGACTCAGTTGCGGCTCGGCTGTCATCAGATACTGCACCGTGGAAACATCACAGCTTCCCATCCTGAGTGCCGATTCCACTGCTTGACGCAACGGTTGGTATCCATGTTCTTTGCCAAGCAGCAGGAGTTCAATCATCCGCCGCGTGCCATCCTGCCGGCCGTTGCGAAGCATCAGTTGTTCCCAGATCCGGTCAAAACTGTCAGGCCATCTCCCTTTTTGCCGCCACTGTTCGAGCGGTTTGCTCCCGGACAGCGCTCCCGGCTTGCTCTCCAACGGCTCCAGATAATGCTCCAGGTCGAGAATTTCCTGAAGCCGGCTGTAGCAGCGTTCATGGCGGGCGACGCAATGTCCTTCATGCCATATCTCCACATGACTTGCATAGGCTTTGGCCTGAACTTCGAAGCCTACCCTGACGGGAGCAGAGTAGAAGTTCGTGCAGACCTTCACCCGTCCCATGCCGTCAACCTTCGGAAAACTGACTACGGCCAGATCGAATCCTTCTTCGGCCAAAGGGAGAAGATGCTCCTTTTCGGACAGAACCGCCTGGCCTACCGTCATCTCCCGGCCCGAGATTTTACGATTCTCATCCTTGTAGCAGGCAGCCAGCAGTTGTTCGTTCAAATCCTCCAGATCTTCGGCTTGGGGAACGGGAACCCAGTGATTGCGGCGGAAGTAGCCTCCTTCGCCTTCAATGCCGCCTTTTTCCTGGGGTTCGTTCGGCGTGCAGAATACCGACTCAAACTTCCAATGGGAGCGGAATGCGATAAACCGGGCTGTTTCTTCCCGACGGTGGCCCTGCAGAATCCGTTTTACAGCCACCTTGAGGTTGTCATAGCGGATGCGTTTAAACACCCCTCCGAAACGCCTGAAGGCCAGTTCGTGACCCTCCAGAAACGCTTGCTGCGTTGCCCTCGGATAGGCCCGGTGAAACGACCCACCACCCGCCATACTTCGCATTTCGAAAACCTGAAGATGGGTCCGTTCACCCCCAAGATCCGCATAGGCTTCGTACCAATCCACCTGCGCTTCAGACCCCCAGGGGTAACTCTGGGGTATGTGCGTCTCCCGCCCGATTAATCCCAGCGTCAGTTTGCGTTTCCGGACATATTTGCGAATTGTCCTCTCACTGATCTCCTGTCCGGGAAACTCCTGCAGGATCCGCCGCCAAATCCGATGCGCCGTGTGCCGCTGCTTCCTTGGCGCATGCCGGTCTGATTCCAGGATGGCTTCTATCATCGGAATGAACGGCTTCAGCTTCCAATGAGGCCGATCCGGCTTCTTGCGCGCCATGGGCAGGGCATTGTGAATGGCTTCGCGTACCATACGACGGTGAACGCCGAGCTTACGTGCTACACCGGCGATTGTTCCTTCTCCAAATTCGTACTCCCTTCGGATATCTTCAAATAGTTCCACTTTTGACCTCCAATCCAAACCGTCACCTCCACTCTGTTAGTACCACCAGAGTGGATGATCCCCTCGCTTTGCAGGTGGGCCAAATTAAAGTTCCGAAGTGGGCCAAATCAGAATACCGACATCATTTGGGGAGAGAATGTAATAAATGCGCTAAAAATTATCGCTACAACCGCAGATGCGCAGCCAATTAAAAGATCGCGACCAACTAAAGGATCGCGGTAATTTCCTGCGAGCAGGCGGTTCCAACTAATCAGCAAACCGGGCCAATGACGTCGTGCAAATGGTTCAAAGGCGATATACATAAGCCAAAAAAAGATAGCCAGATAGACGCATTTGGCGACTGAGATGAAGAATATCTCCAATTCTCCCATCACTGAAGCAATGTGATGTTCGCCAAAAATCCATCCTATTCCCATTAGAATCAGATAAAAACCCGCCAATCGGGTGGCTCCTCGTCTATCGCCGCGTCCCATGCGAAGGTTGCGCCAAGCAAAAAATACAGCACCTGCGCAAAATACAAGGAGAAGGATTATGATTACAGTAATTCCTGCAGCCATCCTCCCGG
>JARRLM010000041.1:0-9283 GCA_037386985.1 Acidobacteriota bacterium
GGCAGTTGAAGGGAGCCAAGTGTATCGTCCCACATGGCGGCCTCGAGGTATTAGATAAAATTTTAGTCCCGCCGTCAGCGGCAGTTGTGAGTAAAAAGTCTGTTGCGTAATGGGCAGGCCCTGTTCATCCACCCATTCGCGGAATTCGGAGTATTTGGTCCGTTTCATATACTCGCCCGTGAACACGATGTCGACGCTTTCATTGAAAGCAAATCCGCCATCAAAGCCTATGTCCCATGCCCGGAAATCATTCTTCTCAAGAGTCAACTCGTCCGTAATCATGTCGAACAGATCACTATTCGCCCGAGGGAAAAACTTGCCGACACGAAAACCGATAAAAACCTTCGGCGCTGAAAAAAGGAAATCGTCGTCCCGTCCTCCATCCTGGTCCCGTTGGCTCGAAGACTGGGCCGGTACCGGATTTGCAGAAGCCGGACTTCCTGCCAATACTCCGGGTATCACCAGAGACAGGAAAAGACCAATAGGTGCGGCTTTGTACAGGCAATGAATCAAGAAGTGCTTCCTAGAGCGGATAACCTCCGTACTGTTCATCTTACCGGCCTCCTTCCAATACGACTTTCAATGAGTTCCAATGAAATAGATGCATCCACATTTCTGTAAACTGAATCCCGCGTCGCTAAATTTCCCGGCAAATCGATCGATCTATTCATTTGATAGATTGGATGCATATTCAAACATCAGGGTTCATCTTCTTCAAAGCAACTCTGGAGTATTCTGGATCTGAACAGTCCGAGCAACAAAGAACCCGGTGGCTTGCCGGTATGCAATTAGGTTAAGATGGGCCCTACCCGACAACCGGAGATGACCTCGATGGAGGAAGCATATGCATGATGTTTCTGAGTTGGAAGTTTTCTTCAATCCTAAAAGTGTTGCAATAGTTGGAGCGTCCGCCGATCCCAAGAAACCGGGGAACACGGCGATGAAAAACCTTGTTTCAATGGGGTACAAGGGAAAGGTTTTTCCGATTAATCCGCGCGAGAAGAAAATACTCGGCTTCCGCTGCTACGACAACCTGCTTGAAATACCCGAACAGGTGGATCTTTGCGTTTTTCTCGTTTCCGCCGAACTCACAATGAAAGTCTCCAGGGAACTCGCGGAAAGGAAAGCCCGCTTCAAGGACGTCAAGGGGGCGGTCTGCATGTCGGCGGGTTTCAGAGAACTGAACACGACCGAGGCCAAACAACGTGAAAAGGAATTGGTCCAAACCTTAAGGAACGCATCGATACGGCTGATCGGCCCGAACTGCCTTGGGATCATAGACACATACAGCGGCTTCAATACCAATTTTGATATACCGAGCTATAAAAAGGGCGGATTGAGTATCGCGACCCAGAGCGGAGCTTTCGCAAATTCCTACCTGTTCTGGTCCGGCGGTCTAGGACTGGTCGGGTTGAGCAAGTACGCATCCATCGGCAACATGGCGGATGTTAGCATGGCCGAATTGCTCCAACTCTGGAAGGACGATGAATCCACACGCGTGATCGGCATCTACATGGAAGGTCTTGCGAATCCCGAAGAATTTTTCGACATTGCCCGTGAAGTAAATGCCGTGAAGCCTGTTGTGGTCCTCAAGAGCGGAAAAAGCGCTTTAGGCTCAACGGCCGCGTTATCACATACCGGGGCCATAGCAGGTTCGGATGCCGTCTATGACAGAGACTTCAAGCGGGCCGGTATAATACGTACACGGAGTGTGTCCGAATTTTACGATACGCTGAGGGTGTTCGAAAAGCAGCCGCTTCCCGGCTCTTACTGCCGCGCATTATGAAAGCTTGCATAACCAGGTCCTGAAGCTTCTTTTCCAGGATCCCAATATTGATCTGGTCCTGCAGACTCTGGGGCCCAGCGCATTTATTGACCAGACGCTCATTGTGAGGGAAATCTCAAAGGCATACGAATCGCAGACAGGCGGCAGAAAACCGTTCCTGAACGCTGTAATGTTTGGACACTTTGCACTGGAAACGAGGAAGGGGCTTGAGGATGCGGGCATGCCCACAGTGGAGTATCCGGACTCCCTGGCAAGGGTTGCCGGCAATATGGTCGCCTATGCTTCCTTCCGCCGTAAAGAGGCAGGTGGTGCGGAGGAAGGAGTTGCATCAGAATCGTAGCCCGGTGATGAAAATCTGTTGACTGAAAAAAAGTATTCTGCAGTTTCCGCCCCGAATCGTAGGAGCCGGAGAGAAGAATTGATAGAAGCAAGGGCTTTGCTGGAGGAAATAAGGAAAAACAACGTCACGCATGTCGTCGGTGTGCCCGACAACGGCTCGCGCAGACTCTACGAACTTCTGCGGGAGGATTTTCGCATTCAGGCTATTCCTGTGACGCATGAAGGGGAGGCTTTCTCTCTGGCCTCGGGGCTATTCCTGGGAGGTAAAAATCCCCTTATTTTGATTCAGAACACCGGGTTTTTGGAATCGGGCGATGCTTTTCGCGGTACCGCATTTAATATGGGACTTCCACTGGTCATGCTCATAGGGTATCGCGGGTATGAATCGATGTGCGCCGGCGCGGAGCCTGTCGATACGGCGGCAACCTTTTTCGAACCAACGCTCAAAGCCTGGAATATTCCCTATTATATGATGCACACAACATCGGAACGCCATCTGATCTCGACAGCTTTTTCCAAAGCGGCGGAAGCTTCGTTGCCGGTGGCGGTTATTTATCCGGGAGAATGTGTTTGATCATGCTGGACAAATACGTATGTCTTGAAAAACTTGCCGCCCGCCGGAGCAATGAAATTGTTGTGACGACCATGGGCGTCGCCGCTCCCTGGGCCAGGCTGTCTGATGGTCCCCTAGACTTTGCCCTGGTGGAAAGCGCCATGGGCCAGGGGCCTCCATTCGCCCTCGGCCTAGCGCTCGCGCAGCCCGGGCGCCGCATCCTTCTGCTCAATGGAGACGGCAGCACTCTTATGTGCCTGGGTGCGCTGATCACAATCGCCCAGAATCCGCCGGATAACCTGACAATAGTGATAACCGAAAACGGTACCTATGAAGTGATCGGGAATTGCCCGATTCCGGGCGCAGAGTGTGTGAATTTTGAAACTCTTGCGCGCGGTGCCGGATTCTCCCAGGTGTATACGATTGAAAGCGACGACGATTTCGATGTCCTGCTGCCCCTTCACTTTGAAGGCGAAGGAACGCGGATTTTCATCTGGAAGATTCTTCGCGCCGGGGAACCGGTGCCCAAACCTCAGCCTTACATCCGCGAACGCGCCCGGCGCCTGCGCCGCGCCCTGGTGGGGAAATAAGTACTTTGTCACTGAGGCTATTCCTTTATCACATGCTCTTCCACGACCCACATTCTGGGTGGACTCATGTCCGCGATTTTTGCCCAATCCTCACCCAGCTTTTTGGCTTCAGGAGTGCTGTTAAAAGCCATTGATTTTTGAAAGGACTCCACGTCGTCATACCAGGTTTCAATAATGCCATCCCCCTCATATTCATTGCCCGGTATATCCACAAAATGATTTTGAACATACTTTTTTAAGTAAGGAATATGCTTTGCAACAAATGGCCCATGAACATCTTTCCAATATTTATAAAACTCTTTCCTGCTGATGCCTTCCTTTCGCTTAACCACAACTATGACCTTGATCATGTGTTCCTCCAGTCTTTATAGCAGTCATTCATATTTGGATGAATACGGGCTTCTGATCAGATGTTCTATACAAACCTTGCAAATTCCCGGTGGGTACAGCCGAACTTCTTGAGGCATCCGCTTATCCGGACGGCTTTCTCCTTATTCCCAGAGCGCGTATCCGTTTATGCAGATTAGTGCGTTCTATGTCGAGCGAGCGCGCTGCGGCAGAGACATTCCAGCCGGATTCTTCCAGCGCCTTGAGAATCCGATTCCGTTCCGCCTGCACCTTGGTCTCTTCCAGGCTATAGGGAGCGGGATTTTCTACCGGCATCCGGATTTCCAGAGGGATCATTTCTTCCGGAATGATCTCGGATGAAGCCAGAATGGCCATTCGTTCAATCACATTGCGTAATTCACGAACATTTCCCGGCCATCGATATCTACATAATGTGCCCCACACGGCATCGTCGATCCTTCTGGGTTTGAAGTTGTTGCGCCGGCAGAAATCCTCCAGGAAATACTCTGCCAGCGGACGGATGTCTTCGATACGCTTGCGAAGAGGCGGCACATGGATGGGAACGACACTGAGACGGTAATATAAATCTTCGCGAAACTTTTTCTGTTTTACAAGGTCCTGCAGGTCCTGGTTGGTGGCAGCGATGACTCTGACCGTGACGTGTAAAATATCGCTTCCTCCCACCCGCTGAAACTCCCCCTCCTGCAGCACACGCAACAACTTTGCCTGGGATGTTTCATGCAGGTCACCCACTTCATCCAGGAACAAGGAGCCTCCATCCGCCAGTTCGAACTTACCACGCCTGCGTGAGGTCGCCCCTGTGAACGCGCCTTTTTCATGTCCGAAAAGCTCGCTTTCCAGAAGGTCTATGGGGATTGCCGCGCAGTTGACCTTGACGAACGGCCCGACAGAGAACGGGCTCATCCGATGCAGGTAGGCTGCAATCAGTTCTTTGCCGGTCCCCGACTCTCCTGTCAGCAGAACACGCGCATCGGAACGGGCGACGCGCTCCGCCTGCTCAACGATATTTATAAATGCCGGGCTTATGCCGATCATCCGCGCCTCATCCCCGACCAGCTCTTGAAGGCGTGCGTTTTCTTTTTGCAGTTTGGCCTGCTCCAACGCATTTTTCAGTACAAGAAGCAGCTTGTCGCGGCTGAGTGGTTTCTCCAGGAAGTCGAAAGCGCCGGCGCGTGTGGCTGTGACGGCGTCTGATATGGTGCCGTGCCCGCTGATCATGATAACCGGGGCCTGGATATCGGCGCTGCGTAATTCCTTCAGTAGATCGATCCCGTTTCCATCCGGCAAACATACATCAATCAAATAGGCATCCGCGCTTTTTTCCCGTATCCGCTTCTTAAACTCTGCAACTGTAGAGCAAATTATTACGCCGTAGCCGGCGCCTTCCAGAACTAGTTTCAGAGAAGCCCTTATATTGGATTCATCGTCCAGAACCAGGATTTTCTTTCCAGCCATGGGTTACGCCTTCAGTTCTGAGTTCTTATTCCCGATGGGCAGCTCCAGTCGGAATCCTGTCCCTTCCATCATACCTTCGATAACGGACAGGTCTCCCCCCGCCAGAAGGGCGTTCTTGCGGGAAATGGACAATCCCAACCCCATCCCGTTTTTCTTGAAGGAGATCGACGGTTCAAAAAGCGAACGGCGTGCTTCCTCAGTCAGTCCTGAGCCTGAATCGTGCACTTCAACGATCAGTGTGCGGTCTTTCTTCCGGGTAATTGCAAGCACTTTACCTTTGGGGCCGGCCGCTTCAGCGGCATTTTGCAGCAGGTTCGTCAATATGCCCTTAACCTGGTCGGCATCCGCCCGAACGGCAGGCAGGCTGGTTTCCGGTTCAAACTCGTAATGGACATCGGGATGCTCCACTGAAAGAAATTGGATCCTTTCTTTCAGCAGGGTATTCATATCGAGGGATTCGGCATTTGCTTCAGGCTCGGCGGCAAAATCCGAAAATGCACGCACGCGCCGCTGGAGACTTTCAACTTCCCTAATCACCACCCCGGCGGCCTTATCCAGAAACTGCCTGTCTTCAACCGGATGACGTGCGACAATCTCCTCCACGGTCAGTCTTATGGGGGTCAATGAATTCTTTAACTCATGCGCCATTTTGCGGGCCAGTTTTTGCCAGCTCGCGATCTGTGTCAGATAGATAAGCCTGCTGCGGCTTTGTTGGAGATGGCCGGCTGTGTGGTTGAATGCCCGGATGGCCTGTCCGATTTCATCCCGTCTGTCGGAGCGGACCCGGACATCGAAGTCTCCTCCGGCCAGCCGATGCAGTCCGTTCGTCAGATCCCGGATGGGGCGGCTGATCCTATTCGCCATGTAAAACACGCTTGCCAGGGCCAGGATCCAGACAATGCCGCTTAACACGAGAAGGGTAAGGGTAAATCCTTTACGCAAATCATGTTGTTGAAGGACTTCCAGTTGAGAACGGGTTTGCTGCAGCTGCTTTTCCAGTTCCGTCATGCTTAAACCGAAGGGTTTGGAATATACCCAGACGTCTGCATCCTTCCGTATCATGTAAAGCAGACGGTCTCCATTCGTTTGGGAACGCGCAAAACGCTCCGTCTCCCCGCTCTCCCAGAACTGTTTTAATGCGGGGTTTTGACCGGATAATTCTCCGGGATTCCATTTCCGGGCCTCGATGGTTCCTGAGACGGAATCTTTCTTAAGGATTTCACACGACTGACGATAATAGTTCCGGGCGACGTCTTCGAGAGATTGAGAGAGTCGATCCAAATCTTCGGTCGCAGCATAGCTGAGGCTGTAATTAAGAAGCGCCGCGCTCATCCATAGAATCGCTCCAGTAGGAATCAGCGTCGCCGCCAGAAATATCAGGATCAGTTTGTAGTGAAGACGATGCACAGGCCCTCACAATAAACAATCTGACAGAAAACCGTTCGATGGTTTTCTGCTTGATTGAACCATTCATTCGACGCGAAAAGACCCGGGAAGCCCGGTCGTTTCGAAGCAGTGCAATTGGCACGCAGACCTGACTAGGGCTCCGTTCCCGTTCGTTTCAGGTCGCTCAGCCGCAACAGCCCGCTGGAGATTCTCCAGCGATGGGGCTGGTCCCCTTTTTTTCGGCTGAAGTATTCAATAATCCCTGCAAGCGTCAGGCCCGGCGCCTCCTCACCGCTGTTTTCCTGTTCGGTTTCTTCAACGAAACACTCCAACTGTATCATGAAGAAGTCCGGGTCCGGGATAACATCCAGAGGAATGGGCATATTTTGGAGGCACCATTCTTCCGCTGATCCGACCGGGAGATGGGATACCGACCGCCCGTCGGGCGGGGAATGAAAGACCGAATACTTCTCCTCCCATAGATCGAAGCTGAACGCGAACCGTTCCTGTGCCCGATACAGGGGGTTTCGGGAACCTTCCATGGAGACTGTCAGGCTGATAATCAGATTGACGGTCAGGCCGTTGTGAAGTCTTTCCAATTCCGTATCTGAAAGAAAGTATAATTGCCGGGCCGAAATCTTCAGGGAATCCTTAACGACTTCAGCTTCCAGCGACTGCGCCCAGGCGACCGATTCCGGGATCTCGGTGAGAATCAGCAGAAGGATGATGCACCGGTGTAGTCTCATGCGCACCCCCTAGAACCGTGTCCCGATCATAAAAATTGGCGAGACATCGTGCAGCCTCACAGGGAACGCCAGTGAAACACACGAATTCTTTCCGAAGGCCAGGCCGAATCCGAAGCTGTGCCTGACCGGATTATACTTACCCGGATCCCAGACCGCTCCGACATCGTAAAAAACCTCAAGAACGCGATAACGATATTCCAGGGATCCGTGCGCGACACGACTTCCCCCAATAGGCGAGACATCGAATTTATTCCAGCCCCGCAGGGTTGTGCTGTTTCCCAAAGAGAATCGCTCGAACAGGGGCGCCGTTCCTCCGATGATGCCACCTGTGAAGTGGGCATAGAAACTGTTTTTGTTTCGGGACAGTTTGTAATCCACTTTCCAGAAATGCCGGGTATAAATATAGTCGCTGTCCAGGACGTTCGTTGCCGTTCTCAAACCGTACGTTGCGGTAATGGTCTGGGAGATACCATTTTGAACCGGAAAATCCCGGCTGTATCGAAGGTCTCCTGTGCCGGCATACGCGGTTGCGGTGTGGAGTGAAGGGTACTGAAGTTGCAGGCGTTGGAAACTCAAACCGGCACTCAATGTAAGATTTTGGATCGGACGAAATGTCAGATAAGGGGCGAAGTTCTGGCGGGCGCGGTAAAAGTCCGGAATATCCGTTCTTTCCTGCAGCTCGGCGATCGTTGCGTCATCAAAGCTCTGATGATAGCTTTCGAAGTCAATTTGAAAACCGAGGAGATCGGTTCCCAGAGTAGGCTGTTTGAAACGTATCATGTAGCCCGCATTCCGTTCGAGAAGCCGGTCCGCCTCGCTGACGATACCGACCGCGAAATGGTCCTGGAATGGAGCTACCTCAAGAAGCCCGCTGAATCCCTGCTTGGAATGGTATAAACCCTTAACCGTGGACTTCAAAGTCACGACTCCGGGGGCTTTTTCAATCCTGAAAAGTACCCTTACATGTTCCGCTTTCAGGCCCTTATTCACCCTGACGTCAATGGCATACCTTCTTTTCAATCGTTCCCGCAGTTTTTCGGCAAACTCATTGGCGAGTTGGGCGTTGTAGTTTTGACCGACAAAACTCTGCGCCTCCTCCCACAGATCCTCGCTGATTTTGGAATGGTCGATGCCTTCGAACTCAACGCTTTCGACTAGGTAGCGCTCGTTAATATTGACTTCAGGCTTTTGATCGTCGGCATACAGGCCGGCGGGCAAAAGCAACACAAAAAGAAATGTGAATACGTGTGTGTTTTTCATACCGCGAGAGAGTGCAATGCCTGTGCCATTTCGTAAACTGTTCATACTAAAGGACATCCATTACAAATACCCTGGGCCGCCGCATCACACTTGTGTCACATCGGCACACGCCCTTTATAAAGCGACCGAAAAAAGAAATCATATTTCTTATATAACAGCTGACGTAATCGGATGCAAATTATCTAATCCCAAATTTCTAGAACGCCGTACAATTATGCTGGGATCATGCGACCACGGACGCAGCGAATGTGGTATCTGTTGCTTTTATAGTAGCTGAGGATATAGGCGCCGTCGAACATAACAATCCAGGCGCTGTAGGTATTAGGGGCAAATGTTGTGGAAGACCAGTAGCTCAGAGTATCCCGGAAAGGCACATCTTCCCGCATAACCGGACGAATCCTCTCCAGGAGAGTTTTTCGATCAATCAGCGTTTCCAATTCCGCCGCTGTCGGCAAACGCCAATCGTTTTTTCCATCCAGTGCAAGCGATTTTGCATATTCCAGGGCGTCGTGCCAGTTCAACTTTCCCGGGGAGCGGCACTGCCATTCCAATCCAGTCAAGGGGTCTTCCCAGGTCGGCATCCCTTCGACGGCATCCGCAATTTCCCCTGGTTTAGGATCAGTGCTCTGCTGTGGCATTCAATGGTCTCAGTGTAATCAACGAAATTCCAGATCGAAGTTATTGTTTGCGGAGATACGGTTTACTTTGGCAGCAGCAAGGTGAAGTTTACCAGCCCACGCCTGGCCGAATCTTCAATTCGGCCAAAGGGGCGAAGGCTGGCATTCTATAAACGATCCGG
>JARRLM010000042.1:0-7642 GCA_037386985.1 Acidobacteriota bacterium
GGACTATAGCGGCATTTCCAATATTTATCGGCTGATTCTCAAAAGCGGCGCCATCGGTCAGGTCACAAACCTGGATAGCGGCGTCAGCGGGATTACGCAATTCAGTCCCGCTTTCTCTGTGGCGAAAAATTCGGGAACTCTTCTGTTCAGCGCATTCGCCGAGGGGGGCTACTCGGTTGTCCGGATAGATCAGCCTGCAACCGCAGCGACTGCTGCCGTCGAAGAGGCTGAAATCGACGATCGAATCGTGCGCACTCTGCCGCCATTAAACAGGACAGGCGACGAGATCGAAGGGCTTCTCAGGACACCGACGCGCGGTTTGACGGACACCCAAAAATTCAGTACGAAGGATTATTCAGCCGGACTGCAGCTCGAAGGTATCACTCCGGTCAGTGTCGGAATCGGTACCAGCCGTTACGGGACCATGGTTGGGGGCGGCATCGGAATTCTTTTCAGCGATCGCCTCAATTTCCACGAACTGGTTTTTGAGCTGCAAAGCACATCTCTCAGCGGAGACCATCTGCTGAGGAACCTGAGCGGCTCCGGCACTTACCTCAACAAGCGCAATCGCTGGACCTGGGGCCTCGCGGGGGGACAGATACCCTACCTGACAACCGGATTTCAACAGGGTGTGGGTCAAATAGGCGGGCAGCCTGTGATATATCAACAGGATGTAACCATCTGGCAGATCGATCGCCAGTTTGTCGGTCTGCTCCAGTACCCGTTCAACCGCGCCATGCGGATGGAGTTTTCCACCGGTTTTCGAAACCTGGATTTTGCCGCTTCGGAGGATCTGCGGGTTTACGATCCCGTAAGCGGCGCCCTGATCGGCTCGGACTCGCAGGACATAAAGGCTCCCGATGGACTCTACATGAGTTCCAGCAGTGCCGCCCTGGTTTATGACACGTCTATTTTCGGAGGGGTCGCTCCCGTAATCGGCCAGCGATACAGGCTCGAGTTCGGCGGAAATGCGGGCTCCCTCAACTATACTACGGTACTGGGTGATTACCGGCGCTACCTCCAGATCGCCCGCCCCCTGAGTCTTGCCGGGCAGATACTTCACTATGGAAGGTATGGCGGCGATTCCGAAGACGGACGCATGCAGGAACTTTTCATCGGATATCCATCCATGGTACGCGGTTATGAAGCCGGCTCGATCGATGCAATAGAATGCGGTCCTCAACTCGCAGAAGGCGCATGTCCCATAATCGACCGGCTTGTCGGTAGCCGGCTCGGCGTGGTCAAAGCGGAAGTGCGCCTTGAGATCCTGGGACCGCTCGGGATCGTGCCCAGCAGAGGCGCTCCTCCCGTCCACATCGCGCCATTCTTCGATGCCGGCGTTGCCTGGAACAGCGATTACGATCCCTTCAGCGACGAAAAGAAGGGGATCACCAGCCATGGCGTGGCCCTTCGCTTCAACGTGTTCGGCTATTTTATTGGTGAACTCGGTCTGGTACATCCCAACGACCGGCCCGAAAAAGACTGGATATGGGAATTTTCATTCCTGCCGGGATTTTAACTCGCACGGATTCGTATCGAGTCTGAATTTCTTATGCGGCCGCCCATGAACGCCGGAATCAAGCAACTACCTTCGCACCGAGGGACGCGGGCCGTAGTGGGGTAGATCTTCACCCCGTTCGCAGCAGCCTAGATCCGGAGCCTCTCCGACAAATCCGTTGTTGAAATTGGGAAGTTCTACGCCGCGGTCGATCGCGTCGGATCGTGCTGACAGCCTCAGATCGTTATCTTCAGGATCAAATTGCCGGCTTGGGTCGCGCGGAGCCCGGATGCCGTTTTCGAAGCATCGGCCGGCATTCACTTCCACCGCGCCATATTCGCTGTAAAGAATCTTCGACGATCGGGCGCTTTTGATAGAACGGTATGTTCTCCCGTTCCAGTCGGCGAAATCTCCGCGCCATCCTCCGTATCCGTCACTGTCGAAATCACAGCGGATCATCCGGCCGGTGCTTCTCAAGGCGGGTTCATCGGTGCCCATGAACAGGTTGTTCCGCGTGACTACGTCGCTGACCGTCTCACCCGCCGGATCGATATGAAAGGGAATGCTGTCCAATACTGAACTATTGTGCAGAATTATGACTCCGGCGGTATGATTGTGCAGCTTGAAGGGCGAATACAGCAGATTGTACATCATATTCCTGAAAATATAGACGGGCCCGCCCTGCACCGGTTGCGCGCTGATTCCGGAAAAAGAGTTGGTAATACGGTTGCGATAGACGCGCACGTTCGTCTCCGAATAGTCCGTCTCAATCCCATCATCGGTGCATTCGCTGATCTCGTTGTTGTGGTAGTCGCTGGCCGAAAGGTTGCCGTATTGCGAGCCGTGGATGCCGTCCCCCATCCCTCGGATGCGATTGTAACAGACGACATGGCCGGATCCCGTAATATTGATCGCCTGAATGTCCTCGATTCCTCTGGTCCGCGGCCAGGCGGTGGGCCCTTCAAAAATACAATCACTGATGAAAAAACCCCGGGACTGTTCATATCCTCCGTTGATGGCCGTAATGCCGACCCGCTGGACGTTGAAGATGCAGCGGCGTACGACCATATTGCCGCCATCATGCGCGACGATCAGATACTCCCGGTTTTGAAAGGTTAGATCTTCAAACCAGACGTACTGGATTTCGTTGGCGCTGATCAGACGCCCTTCCAGGCCGCCGCCGTCCAGGATCACTTCGCCGTCACCCGCGCCACGCCAGATGATCGGCCTTTCCGCGGTTCCGTGTCTTGTGATGTTCCATGTTCCGGGCCGGTATGTGCCGCCGTGGATAAGGAAAAGATCTCCCGGCTCGGCCGACTGTTCCGCGGCGGTCAGGCCCCGGAACGGCCTTTGTTCACTGCCGTCGCCTTTTGCCGTGGCGGTGCTGCTTTCTGGAACCACGTATCGAATCCGCAGTCCCGCCGGTTCGGCGGGTTCTTCCAGTGTGCGCAAAACCAGTTTCCTGGCCGCGTCGGTTCCATCCGGGTCTTCCAGACTCAGCATGACTTCATATGCGGTTCCGGGCTGCAGGTCTATGATGCTGCCTGCAAACAGGTGTCCGCCCGGGATACGATGGGTTGGAGTTTCATTCTCCGGATCGGGATCGGCATGCGTCCGGAACAGCGGATAGCCCTGCAGCCATTCTGAATCACCTTCCCGGCGATATCGAACCGTCACGATCGCGTTCTCATTGGCATCGCCGAAAATCGGCCAGCGCACCGCCAGGCAGTGAAGGGTCGCGGGTTCAGCGCGCACTTCGCCCGCCCGGGCGCCGTTGTCGTTCTGACCAGGTGTTGGAACCTGGAATGTGAAGTACCAGAGCAGCAGCACCAAACATGCTGAACGGATCATGAACGGAACCTCCTTTTGGCTGCGGCCAGCTGCGATCCTCATTGCACGGCTACGTCGCCGTTTTCATGCCGCCGAAACAGAACGTCCAGGCGGCTCCGCACTCGGGCTTTGGACGTACGCCTGGCGGACTCATTTCTTCCAGCAGAATTCTTCGTCGATCCGGCCGGCGGCAATCTGCATTTGAGGAGCCCTTCTTTGAATTCCAGGATCTATTCCGGACCGGCTATTCGCCCAAAAACGGATTTGTGCGCAAATTCCCAAATCCTGGTAAAACCTGCTTTCAACTGTAGTTGAATCCCAGCCGTAAATTCAATGAAAATAAGATAATACATCTTATCGGAAACCTAGGGACGGATTTCGATACTGAGTTATATTTAAAAGAATGACATTTATTCTATCTATCCGCCCTTCCGCACAGAACGTGTGGAGAAGCAGGGATCCTCGCTGCTTACAGCCGCGGCAACTTGCGTCGCGATTTACAAGATCCGCATAGCAGATTGTGACCTCAATCTATCAATCCTGTAAAAATAAAAGCTTGTAACACCTGTCACAGAAATCGGGATTTGGATTTTTTATAATACTGACTGCGATATAAGGGGCGCTTCCCGGATATCCGGGGATTGAAGCGCTTCTGAATCTCGTTTCAGTTTTATGATGTTTCAAGAAAAGGAGTAAAGCGAATGAAAGGTGTTTGTATCCTGATAATAACTGCGTTTGTTCTGACAATTTCGATTTTTTTATGGGCGGCGGAAGATGGACCCGCTCTTTATGAAGCCAATTGCGCGATGTGCCATGGGGCCAAAGGGGAAGGCATGCCTGATGCCGAAATGCCGAAGATCAGTGGAACCTCAATGACCGCAGAGCAATTGACCGCCTACATCACAAAGGGGGACGAGGAAAAAACGATCCATGCCGCTCCGATCGATGGTATCAACGAGATTCAGGCTCAGGCTATCGCTGCGCATGTGAAAAGCCTGGAGGATTAGGCGTATCCTCATAAAGGATTGTATTGTATCTATGAATCTCCAAAGTGGAGCGTGTCCATCAATCGGAGACGTTCACCTATTTGAATCGCCCCCCTATACTGTTAGGATTCCCCCCTAACACATAACAGTCTCGATAAGCTTGTTTACCTGAATGTGTCCAGATGTCGCGTATGATCTAGCCATTTAGATTCGGGATTTTGCTGCAGCTTCTAGCCGACACACCAATTCTTTTGGATCAGCCATGGCGTCTTATTCCCTATGGATTGAAGCGGCATTGTTACAGTTCTGGAAACAGTTTGGGAAATTATTGCGCCGGATTGCATATACCGCAGAATGTAAGAAGGTGTCCCGACAGTATTAACGGATTTTTAATAAATACCATATAAATCTATAATTTATCTCAGACTTTCCTGGGCTCGAAACAATGGGTGTCCACGTTTCCATCTCCATCCAGGGTTATCCTGATCTCAAAACAATGGGTGTCCAGGATTTCAGGGATTTGAGATGTTCAAATTCCCAAGTTCATGGCAAAACCAACTTCCAGCCTGTAGTAGAATCCTAGCCGTCAATTCAAAGAAAATGACATAATGCCTTTTGTCAGAAGTGGAACAGAACTGATACAGGAAGAAATTTCGAAAAAGGCCATGTATTTTTCTTATGGGCAGGAATGTGATTGAAATTTAGAGCGGCAAATTCCTGCACTTATTTAAATCGTCAACATCCGGAGCGGAGGAGTCCATGACCCAAACACCCCAGGAACATACGCCAGATTTCACACCTTCCCCTGAATACCTTGCTCGAGAGAAGCGCGTAAGAGACGCTTTGGAACTTCGCCAGCCCGATCGAATCCCAATTTTGATGGGACTTGGATACCTGACAGCGGAAATGGGCGGGATCACACGCCAGGAGTTGTACGAAAATCCCGACAAGGCTAATGAGATCTTCGAACGTCTCGCGCAGTATTTTCAGCCCGATATGATTTTCGGATTGTTTGGTGATCCGCAGGCCAGCAAGGTGCTTGGGGACCAAATGACCAAATGGCCCGGGTATGGGTTGGGTCCCAACGGCTCATTTCAGTTCGATGAAAAAGAATTCATGAAAGCGGAAGACTACGATGCCCTTTTGGAAGATCCATCCGATTACGCGGTAAGAACCTACCTGCCTCGAGCCTTCAGCAGCCTGGAAGGGCTGTCCATGCTCCCGCCCCTGGGCATGTCCCTGTTCGGCTACTACAATACGCTTAATCTAGCCGTGCTGAGCGCGCCGCCCGTTGTAGCCGCCATAGACGCTCTTCAGAAAGCGTCTCAAGCCGTTTCGACCGCGGGAGCGCGGGCTGCGGAATCCAGCCGGCGGATGGCCAAGCTGGGATTCCCCCCGCCCATTTTCATGGCCGGCTGCCTGGTAGAGGCTCCCTTTGATTTCATGTCCGATACCCTGAGAGGTATGCGGGGTATATTTCTCGACATGCTACGCATCCCCGACAAATTGCTGGCTGCCGAAGAAAAAGTGAAGCGGTTCATGCTTAAGCACGCCGTAGCCACCGTACACGCATCAGGTATCGCCTATGCCGGCATACCTCTGCATCGAGGCAGCGACGGATTTATGTCCCTGAAGCAGTTTGAAACTTTCTATTGGCCCAGCTCAAGGACCTTATGCTGCAGTTGATCGATGCGGGCATTACCCCATGGTGTTTTTACGAAGGTGTATGGGACCGGCGTCTGGAGTACCTGCTGGAATTGCCCAAAGGCAAAACATTCGGCTTTTTTCAGTCCAGCGATATTTTCAAAGTCAAGGAGGTGTTAGGCGACACTATGTGCATTTTCGGAGGCATGCCCATCTCCATGCTGACAGGCGGCAATGAAACACAGATTCGCGAGCACACCCACGAGCTCTGCGAGCGCGTGGGTCGCGGGGGCGGTTACATAATGACCACCGGCGTGCTGGAACTGGAGGGCTGCAAACCCGAGCTCGTCAAGGCCTGGGTGGACGCCTCAAGGGAATACGGTGAATATTGATACCGGAAGAAAATTCGAAAACAGCCATTTATTTTTTATGGACAGGTCTTGTGACAATCCGATGAGAATTCTCCCGGCTCTGCCGGGGAGGCAGTAAAGGTTTGACGGATCCGGGAGTCTACAGGGAATGATCTCGCGTGTGTTTGACCTACAGCGTCAGGTTTTTATCGTCGTTTAAAGACATGCACATTCGGTATCGGAATCGATATCGCTATCGGGGTCGATATCGAAATCGACTGCGACTGCGATACCGATAATGCTTCTCCAGCCGCTTTGAGCGACTCATAGAATCAAGCCTCCGGTTCTGCCGGAGGACCTATGACTAAAAAAGGCGCGGAGTATGTGCTTCTCTCTGCGCCTTTCACACCATTATGAAGCCCGGGTTTTATTCTGACTCCTGACTCCTGACTTCTGACTTCTGACTCCTGCTTCTTTATTCGTCGAGGATGATCCGGGCGTCGACCGCGACCGCGCCTTTCCTGTAGGCGAACAGGGGATTGATGTCCATCTCCTTTATTTCGGGATTTTCCACCACGAAGGCCGACAATTTCATCAGCATCTCTTCCAGATATTCAATATCCGCGGGCGGCTGGCCTCTGTATCCTTCAAGCAGGCGATAGCCCTTGATCTGCCGAATCATGTCTCTGGCATCCTGTCGTGTGAGCGGCGTGATCCTGAATGCAACATCCTTCAGGATTTCAACCGACGTTCCCCCAAGACCGAACATCAGCATGGGTCCGAACTGCGGATCCCTTGTCATTCCGATGACCAGTTCCAGGCCGGGCGCTGCCATTTTCTGAATGGAAACGCCGTCAATGTGAGCCTTCGCAGCCTTTTTCTTGACCGCAGCCATGATTTCATCGTAGGCGGTTCCCACCTGGCCCTTATTCTGGAGCTTCAGCTTGACGCCACCAATATCGCTCTTGTGCGTGATCTGAGGCGAAACGATTTTCATGGCTACGGGATATCCCATTTTCCCCGCTGCAACGATAGCCTCCTTTTTGGAAGCAGCCAGCACCGGTACGGTCACCCTGATACCGGCGCTCTTCAACACTTTTTTACACTGAATTTCATCCAGAACGGGTGTCCGGCTCTTTTTCAGGATATTCAGGAAAAGCTTCCTGGTTTTGGATCCGGAGACCGGTGCAGGAATCTTCCTGTCGTCAGCCTTCCCGGTTCTGTTTCTCAGCCGGATTCTGTCGAGATAGGATTGCGCCGTGATGGTCCGCGGTTCCGAATTGTATTAGGCTTTGCCGTTGGCGAAAAAGTAGTCGCGGATTTTTCTTCTCTCC
>JARRLM010000043.1:0-18284 GCA_037386985.1 Acidobacteriota bacterium
ACCACAAGGTGGGCCGACGTCCCTGAATTTTCTATCTCACCGGAGACGAGAAAGAAGGTCAGTGAAAAGTTCGTCGTGAGGAATACGGGAGATTCCGGTGTGGGATCACCGATGGCGTAGAGCTTCGGCTCAACCTGGATAGGCTTCTGGGGATCCGTAAAAATATTCTGCCGGAGGGTGAACAGTGTGTAGAGCATTGCCTTTTCATATCGGGGCAGCACAATAATGGAAGCGTATTTACACAGCCCGACGGACGCTTTCGCCAGAAGGTCCATCCCATTTTCCGCTTCAATGATGGTCAGCAGAGGATACCCGAAGGGTTCGAAGTTCTTTTTAAGAGCGCTGCGTCTCAGGATGGTATTGTTCTGAAACTGCATCCCGAGATCCGGGGCTTCCATGTTCAACAGCAGGTCTTCCACTCCGGCCTTCATCGCCTTCACGGTCTGATTTTCAAGAGATTCGAAGGATGTCGCTGTCAGGACAAGGGGGGCATTGTAGGCCTTTGACAGCTTAAAAACCTCTTCGGAAACCTCCTTACGCACGTAGACAGCGGGACGGTCCGCTTTGAGAATCTCAAGACCCGCTTCGAGGGATTCAATTTCCGCGCAGTCCAGGATGATACCCTTGGTGGAATGCTCTTTTGCCATACCGACAAGCTTTTGGAAGGCTTCTTTGTCATCCGGGGCATCCGAATCCGAGGAGAGAAAGAGCAGGTCGGCCTTCAGCCGCTCTCCAACCCGTTCGACAGTGTAAGTTTCTATTTCCCTGATTTTGGAAAGAAGCTGCTCTTCGCTTTCGGAAGCCTTCAACTGAACAGCGATACCGGTCTGATGGAAAAAAGTCTTTTCGTGGCGGAACATTACGGTTTCATTGCCGGCCTCGAATGCCCTGGCGCCCACACCGATCTTCACCAGCCTGATGGGGGGTTTGCCGGCGGCTCCCAGGGCCGCCTTGGCTTCATCGGAGGCGTACGGGCATTCACTCAAGTCGGCCTTTTTCTGGGCGAGCTTCATGGCAAAAGCCATACAGGTGGGGACACCGCATTCAGTGCAATTCGTTTTGGGCAGTAGTTTAAAGATTTCCAAACCGGATAGTGTCATATCTAATTCCCGCTTTCTGCGCCGTAAAGCTCATCAAGGTTTTTCCTTACGACGTCCATGGCTTTCGGATGATACAGAACCAGCAGTTCCGAGCCGGCGGTCAACAGGCTCATTGCTGTGGCGATTTCCCAGTAGGCGCTGCGCAACTCCTGGTCGCCCCAGTCCGGATACTCCTCCTCCGAAACTCTGTTCTCCTTCACCCTGGAGCTTTCATAGCCCGGATTGATAATCATGGGAAATGCCAGCATCGGATCCCCGGACAGACCGTCAATGCGAATCCTTTCCATAATGGAGTAGGTATACTCCAGGCCATAACCCAGAGCGCCCGTCAAGGGATCTATCACGATTCTATCCCGGGGAAAATTCATATCCGTCAAAAGAATATTCAGTTGCTTGGCCATATTCACATCGATGGGAGATTGGGCGACAATGTTGTGATTGTACGCCATACAGGCGGCTGCGATAGTTTTATAGTTTTCCGTTTCTACGTAATTGATTAAACAATTTTCCCCCGCGGCCGCTTCACAGACTCTTGTCATGACTTTATTGATCTTTTCATAATGGCTGTGACCGGAAATAATCAACGGAACCTGAATGCTTTCGAGGACCTGTTTGACTACATCCACCGCCTCATCGGCGCTCCTGTCGCCCTTTTCCGGATGGGTTCCTTCAAGCCGCACACTTATCAGTTCGGCGCCGTACTGCTCGACACATTTCCTGGCCATCTCACCGGGATCGTTGATTACGTCCGCATAATAGTCCTGCAGCGGTCCGGGATATTTGCTCGGGACTTTATCAAAGACCTCCATAGCCAATGCCGGACGGTGAGGATGCTTCCCTTCGAAGAAAAGGAAAGGGAGAGCCGTACTTCCGCCGATGGTTATGGCATTGGACCTGGTACCGCCCTGTGCAGGGGTCGCACCGATGGTCACTTCCGCAATCGTTCCGGGATTCTTCTCTGCAGGAACCTCAAATCCCATATTTCAACTCTCCCTTCTCTATCCATTCGAGGACACAATACCTGTTTGAACAACTAGCGCATCAAACGCTCCAACGCCTTTCCCAACACCCTGTACGTATTGGAACGGTCTATGACGGGCCAAATAGGTTTTCCTCCCTGGTCTGTTTCAAAAAGCAGTGTATCCTCCGGGACTGCACATAGAAGTTCCAGTCCTTCAGTGTCAATGGATCCCATCGTTGCCCGCGGCAACGGGCTCCGGATTCGATTGACTATCAAATACTTTTCTCGAGGCAATCGACATTTTCGGCCGTGCGCCGGCTCAGATGTTCCATGCCGGCCTCGTTGTCGATAATCACGTATTCGTAGTTGCCGGAGAGCGTCTTTAATACATCCCGGAGAACATTATTGGCATAACAATAACATCCCGGCCCTTCCGGCCGTCCCATGGCGATGAGATCGAACTCCGGGGTTTCCACTATGCTCGAATGAATTTTGTATTCGAGAAACTGCTGCTTGCTCATTCCTCCGGGGAGCGCCTGAACCTTTTCCTTCATTTCCTCCCTGATGCTGCCCACAGTCTCTTCGAGATCCACTCCGAGAAGATCGTTCAGGTTCACATTGGAATCGGCGTCCACTGCCAGAACGGCCTTGGAAACATTGTCACTCAACCAGCGGACCGCTACGGCCGAAAGTGTGGATTTCCCCGTACCGCCTTTCCCGGCGATTGCGATTGTCTTCATCGTACCTACTTACAATTTATTGGATTCCATTCAACATAACTATTCAACTGAAGGCAAAAAGTGCCGCCCTTTCAGCGTTCCTATCCTATACATTCCATTTCCCGGGCTTCAGTTTCCGCCCCTTCGGGGCTTCCAGTTTTCAAACCATAGGACCTCCTCAGAGCCGGAGGCTTGACTATATGAGCTGCTCAAAACGGTACGAACAGCATTATCGGGGTCGGAATCGGTATCGCAATCGGTTTCGATATCGACCCCAATAGCGATACCGATTCCGAATGTGCATGTCTTTTAAACTGCGATAAAAACCTGACTTTGCAGGTCAAACACACGCAAAATCATTCTCTGAGACGCCCGGATCTCTCAACGGATTAGAAGAGCGCCGGCATCGAGAGAGCCGGATGATTCACCTTCGAAACAAACTCGAATACGTCTTCTTCAGTAGTTGCCACAGTTTCGTCGGCAATCATATCGTAAAAATTTTCAATCCCCGCATCCTGTCCGATCTTCTTAAGTACAGGGGCCAATTCCTCCTTAAGCTGAGAGTTCATCCATACGATCCTGCCGGCCCCTCCCTCCGGCAGTATGAATTTCCTGCTGCCGACGTACTGCTTGCTGTGGCCTATGAATCCCGGAGTCTGAACACCGCCGCCCACCATTCCCGCCAGTGTGGAGAACTTCATTCCGACAGGAGTCATGTCTGCAAACTCGCGATAGACGACCATGATGCCGTTGGCGGAAGGCAACAGGCAGGAGATGCACTCAAAACAACCGCAGGAAGTCATCGGGTAGTCGATGATGCTGTAAGCATTGAAAATTTCCAGACTTTTATGAGAGCTGTTATATACAAACTCATTGACTCCCTGCCATTGACCTTTTATTGGATCGATCACCGCGCCTCTGGGGACCGGCTGGTTCGGACCCGTTGGATTGATTTTGTGGGCTGCCTTTCCGTCCAGCCAGTTATAGCTGCCGCAGAGCCCAGATCGCTCGGGCGTAATAATACACACATGATTCGGAGCAAAGGACTGGCAGAGAGCGCAGGAATAATAGGTTTCCACCGACTCGTCAGTCATATCCGCCAGCCGGGCGTCCCGCTGCCTGTATACGTCCCTCACATGGTTTAACCGTTCGCTTACGTCTTCTTCACGCGTGAATATTTTAACCTGGAGCTTGTCAAAGACTTTCCCGTACTCCCCGTGAAGTTTGGCGTGGAGGATGGATCCAAGATGCTTGAAACAGAAACCCTTGTCCCCGGCTTCTTTGCTGATCCTGATCCAGTTGATATCCCTCTGCCCCATGTGAAAAATTCCGTGCGCACCGTTGATCAGATCATGAATCTGACGTTCCAGGATAGGCTCGAAATCCGTCTGCATGTCCCTTCCCGCCACTTCCACCCAAATACCGACGGGAAACTTGCCCCCCGGTTCAATATCGTCGATTTCGGGACCGACCACTTCAATACGGCCGTCTTCAACCTCATCCAGCCCCATGGTTGTTACGAACTCAAATCCGGGCAGGGTGGAGCCGCCCAACTCCGCTCTTGTGTCCTGTGCACGCACACGCTCTCCCTGGAAAGCCGGACCATAGGGAACGGGAATAGGAACCTTGGAAACAGTCACCTTGAGGCCCCGTACCTCGATAGCCTTTGCCACAATTTTAGCCGGTGCTACGGGTGCAGACACCGGTTGGGAGGATCTGTCCGATGTCGGTTTCCGCAATTGTCGGAAATCCGAAGTTGATTGCTCCGGCGGCCTGGGCGTGCTTCAGGTCGTCGACGGGCCCGAATGCAAGGACAAAGGCGAAAACCCTGTTCTTGTTATAACGCAGGACACGATCGAAGTCTCCCGGCTGGGCTCCGCCGAACGAAAGGGCGGCGCGTGTGGCAAATCCCAATGCATGTATCGTCGCAGTGACGTCATCCCCGAAGGGCACCAGGCGGGTTTCCCATCCCATCTCGATGCCCTCCTCCTGCAGTTGATGCGCCATGGATCTGCCGTCGTTTGCCGCGGACATAAAAACGTAGAGATTTTTCTCCTGCAATTCCCTCGCGACAGCGACAGCCACCTCGTTGCTTGGGCAGCAACCCACACACGCTGCGAACCCGGGAGCGGTTCCATCGACAAATTCTATCCCCCGTTCCCTCAAAATGACGTCGTTGGCCGCGCCCAGCCAGAGGTGATCATTATCCGGATTCAATTCAGGAAGGTAGGGGAGGGGATCCCGCGTATACTTGACTGCCTCGATTATCTCATCCGCAAAGAGGGCGGCCATTCCGGCATCGAGGGCGTTGCCGAGGTAGGGGAGCCAGAGCTCGTCATCCGGAACAGGCGGCAGTAGCTTCTTCGCCTGCGCAAGTAATTCCTTGAGCCCGTCCAGGGTTTCAATACGCATTCCAAGCATTCCATGGGAGATAGGAAGATAGTAAGCCGTATTGGGGAATTCGACCCGCGTATCGGGTCCTTTCTCCTCTACAGCCTGCAGCAGTTCCTTCTCCGCACGGCCGACAAGAGTGTGCGCCCCCCGGATCGCCTTGGTTGCAATGATTTTTGACATATTTTTTACACCACCAGTTTTCTTCTCATTTCCATATCGAACAGAACCCGTTCCTTGGCTTTTCCAATGCCGAGCTTCTCCCTCTTTGCATTGATGTGGTCGATTATCAATCCCGCCATTTTCTCAACAGCGGGTTCCACGGCCCACTTTCCCCCCAGGGTCTCCTCAATTTCTTCAAAAATATGCCGGGCAAATACCGGGCTTCCCAGTACCGGGAGTCCAACACCGAATACCGTGAACACTCCGGAACTCACAAAATAGTGTCCGATGGCCACAGCTTTTTCGCTCATCCATTCAGGGGCTGCTCCGGCGACAGGTAGATCGCTGATATCACTGCCGAGTCCCCCCGCCTGAACCATCTTACTCAGCGCAATCAGTATGCGGCTGTTATCCACACAGGATCCTGAATGAAGCACCGGCGGCATGCCTACGGCCTGGCACACTTCGGCCAGTCCCTTCCCGGCAAGCTTATGGGCCGTATCCGGAATCAAATAGCCTGCCTTGGCACAGCTGATGGCGGAACAACCCGTCTGAACGACAAGGATGTCGTTGGCGATCAATTCACCCACCAGATCCGTATGGCCCTGATCATGGGGCACTTTCGGATTGCAGCACCCCACAACACCGGCAACGCCCTTGATCCTGCCATTGATAATATTATCGTTGAGAGGCGTGTAGGATCCGCGGAAACTTCCGCCCAGCATATACGTAATAGCCTCGTGGCTGAATCCCGCCACCAGGTCCATTTTCTCCTGAGGAATATCGACCTCGGCGCGATTGGGGAAATTCAGTATCGCTTCCTTCACAATATCCCGGGCGGTCTGGAGAGCATCCGCTTCAGTGATCCCGTAGTGTTTGGCGCCTTCGATTCTTCCTTTGTCCGATGTAGTGATCAGGTGGGTATGGTAGCACCTGCTTGCTGAAGGCAGTGAAGGCATGATGCACTGGACATCCACGATCATCGCTTCGACCGCTCCCGTAGCTATGGCGAGTTCCTGCTGGAGGATATTGCCCGCGATGGGAAGTCCGTGTCGGAGGAGAACCTCATTCGCGGTGCAGCAGATACCGGCAAGATTAATGCCCGTGGCCCCTTTTGATCTGGCAAGCTCAAGCAGCTCCCCGTCCCGGACTGCAATCACCAACACCTCGGACAGCACCGGTTCATGTCCATGGACAACGATATTCACATCAGTGTCCGAAAGCACTCCCAAATTTACCTGGCCTCGAATAGGTGAAGGGGTGCCGAAGAGAATGTCCTGGAGCTCTGTTGCGATCATTGATCCGCCCCACCCATCGGCCATAGCCGTTCTGGAACCATGAAGCATCAGATTTTTGTGATCCTGATCCACTCCCATAGTAGTCCGATGCATCATCTCTACAATCTCGCGATCGATACCCCGCGGTACGACGCCATGTTTCTTCCATAACGCCTGCCTTGTTTCCGGAGCCCGTTTAATAAATGAGATTTCCCCTTCCTGCTGTCCGAACTCGCTTAAGGCTTTTTCAGCCAGAGCAACGGCGATTTCCTCTTTCGCCTTGCCCTCGATGTCTATGCCCAGGGCTGCAGCTACTTTGTTCAGCTTTCTCACATCTTTAACGGCATATCCTGATTGAGGATTCTTCGCAGCCAGCAACAGGCTTTTCGCCACGGATCGACCGTGGTCCGAGTGCGCTGCGGCGCCTCCGGCAATCATCCGGCAGAAGTTTCTGGCGACAATCAGCTCCGGAGTGGCTCCGCATACTCCCAGTTTCGATCCCTGTCCGAACGGATCGATACGACAGGGGCCCATGTGGCACATGCGGCAACAGATTCCAAGTTCGCCGAAACCGCATCGCGGTTCCTGCTGCTCCGATCGATCCCAGACGGTTTCTATATTCATGTTTTTTGTTTTTTCAGACATGGAATTTATCCGTTTCCCGTTTCCCGTTTCCCGTTTCCCGTTGACGGATTAACTATTAACCCTAAACTTAGAACTTCAAACTCAGAACCCAGCCCCGCCTCCCTCTGATGCCGGGCTTTCCCCTATGTGCTTTGCCCTCTGTAATATTTGTCCAGCACCGCATTGCCGCCATACTGTAAAACTTTCCCGAAATTGAAGCGGTCGTCGAGCAATTCGCCCGTGAAAGGAGAAACATCAATCTTATTCTGAATCAGGGAAAAAAGCACTCCCGCATTCGCCGTCTCCCCCACCAGGATAAGCCCTTTGATCCTGTTATTCCCTATGACTATTTTCTTGTATATATTCCTTTCCGGTCGGCTTTCTTTAAGGATCGTATAGGCCGACTCCTCCTTCGGTGTCGTAATCCCGAACGAGGTCAGAGGAATGCCCCAGAAGTTCAAAGAATTCATGCTCACCGATCCCGAATATTGCGCCTGCTTTCCAGCCATGTTTTTTCCCGCCACCCTGCCCTGCTGTATGGCGCAGGTCCATAATGCATTGACGGTATATTCCTCAGCGGCAAGGTCAAATGTCTCCGCCACATCACCGGCCGCATATATGTTTTCATAGTTTGTCTGCATGGATGCGTTTGTTTCTATGCCCCAGCTGACTTTGATATCGGTGTTCTGAACAAGTTCTGTATTGGCCTTAACGCTTTTTGCCACGATAAGCATCTCGCAGTCCAGCACCTGGCTGTGATTGGTCTTTACTCCGACAACTTCACCGTCTTTGTGCATGATTTCCGATATATCGGCACCTGTCATGATATCGATATTGTTCTCCTTCACTCTTTTGCCGACAACCTGGGCCGCTTCGTAGTCGATCATCCGGGAAAGAATACGGTCGGACCCGATGATGACATGCACTTTAATTCCACACCGGCTCAAAGCATCGGCCGCCCGCATACCCACCAGGCCGCCGCCCAAGATAACCGCGCTTTTTACCCGGGCAATTCTTCGCTTTATGGATTCAGCATCGGCAAAGGTCCTCAGGACGAACACGCCGCGCATCCCCTCCGGGATCGTATCCGGAATCTTTGCGGAACTTCCCGTGCTGATCAGCAGCTTGTCATACGGATACGTGCTTCCATCCGTGCACCCAACCTTCTGACAGGAAGGATCTACCTCCGAAACACAACCTCCAAGATTTAACTTCACATCCATTTTCTTGTGAAAATCGGGACCGCGAAAAAGAAGGCTGTTTTTATCTAATTTGCCTGCTATGTAATAACTGATGAGGCATCGGGAATAGAGGGGATGGGTCTCCCTGCTCAGCTGGGTAATGGAGCTTTCGGTATCATGCGCTCGAATGGTTTCAATGGCAGCGGTTGAGGCTGCGCTGTTGCCGATAATCACTATCCTCATAATTCTCACTTAGCGAGATTGTCTATAGGAGCCTCTTCCGCTTCGCAAAAAAGAAGGGCATGGGTCGGGCAGGATTCCACGCATGCAGGGCTGCCCCGATCGATACAATGATCGCATTTAACCGCCCGGTGGCAGTCTTCATATCGTACAATGACCCCGAAGGGACAAACCATGATGCAGGACCAGCAGGCTACACATCTGTCCGGATCGTTGATGATTTCCCCTGTCTCCCTGTTTCGGGAAATTCCCCCGGAAATACATGCCTGGGCGCAGAGAGGATCCTCGCAGTGGCGGCACTGCAGGGCTATCGAACGGACTGTCTGAGGCGTTTCTTCCGCGCCGATGCTCTCCACATGAATCCGGTGTTTGGGCAAGGGATGCTCTTTCACCGCATCCGCGAGTGCCTTTGACTCAGAGTGGGCTACGGCGCAGGCGATCTCACAGGACCGGCAGGAAAGGCACTTTTCAATAATGCAATAGACACGTTTCACAAATGATTCCCGAACGGGTGTATGTGTTATTAAATCCTTTCACCGCTGAACAACGATCGCTGAAAGGAAAACCCGGTATCGTGAACTTTCTCCGTACCGGCTGCCTGCCGATGTCTTATGATCATCAGCCGTGGATTAAAACGGAATTAATGTCTGAGCAACCGGCTGACTTCCGATAACTTCTGAAAAATTTCTTCCGCAAGCTCCACGGTAAGGGAACCCGTCCCGCAGCTCGGCGTAGGCAGGCATTGTTCCCACAGGAGATTCCTATCGATACCTCTGGACGCCAGGGCGTTCACCAGTTCTTCCAGTTTCTTCACCAGCGATTCGGGGGTTTGCATCCTTATCTTTTCCGATGTAGGCACGATACCCCAGGCCAGAACACCGCCCTTCTCCAAAAACGTCCCAACCTGGTCTGCATAATACCCGATAGTCTCTCCGTATTCGAAGGCATCAAAACTTATGATATCCACGCCCGCATCCATGAGCATGGTCCATTCGGTGTTGCCGCAACAATGAGTTCCTGCAAGCGCCCCTTCCTTATGGATGGCTTCAACCACCTCGCCCAGGCAGCGTACCACGTCGGAACGCTGGACGCTCACGTACGTGGAAGAACCGAAAGCTGCGAAAACAGGCTCGTCGACGAAACAGATCTGAGGACACCCCAAAGGTTTGAACCTGTCAAGTATCCATCGGGCTTTCATCGCAATTCCCTTGACCACAACATCCCGGAACACTTCATTGTAATAAATCGATTTTTTCTCTTCATCCGTCTTGCTCAAACCGAACGTGAGCGGCCCGATAACATGGCATTTAAGGAATCTGATCGAGGAGTGATCCATCCCGGACAATTTCTTTTCCATATGATACAGACCGCGGCTGTAATCCGGAGATATGCTGAAATAATCAAGGTTATCCGTCAGCACATTTGCATAGAACTTTTCAAGATCGCCGGTCGGGTCTCCGCCTGTCTCAAAATATATCCGTTCTTTTACCTCATCCACTACCAGGCAGGGCATCCCCTCGGAGTATTGAATTTCCATCTGTTCACGGAAATTCACATTGGGCAGCTGAGGCCAGATGGGGATCTCGGGAATATTTTTCAAAATCAGTTCACACGCAGCCTCCGGTTCCCGATGGGGAAAGCTGCCTATAGCGGTCGCGATACCCTTGGGACTGAATCGCATTGTCAGTCTCCTCTCTATCCGAAGCGATCACAAACTATCCGCTTCTGCCTGCTGAGTTCTAATTTCTAAGTTCTGAGTTCTGAGTTCTGAGTTAATAGTTGATAGTTAACAGTTCTGACTCCTGGCTTCTGACTCCTTGATACTAATTCAAAAGACCTCTCTTAACCTCTTTATAAACGGCATTAAATTCTTCGGCCATTTGCCTGTTCATTAAATCGATCAACGGTTCCTGCATCAGATCCGCATCCCGGATCATATCATGATAAGAAATGATTCCATGGATTTGTCGTCCTGGAAACTGTCTCTTAATCCACTCTTTCTCTTCCACCTTTCGGATTTTATTTCCAATAATTCCGAAATTCCGGACGCCGATCTCGGCTCCCATAGTCATTATTTTCTCAGCGGTTTTCACGCTGCGCAATCCCGGTTCCACGACAATGAGCATGAGGTTCATGGATTCGGATGCGGCCCGACCCAGATGCTCAATGCCCGCCTCCATATCTACGATCACGACATCCCCCCGTTTGAGCATAATATCCGACAGGAGACTTTTGAGCAGAACGCTTTCCGGACAGGCACAACCGCCTCCCCCTTTTCTGACGCCTCCCATCACCAACAATTTGACACCGCGAAAATCTACGCAAAATTTTTCCGGGATATCGCCGACAGCGGGATTCATCTTAAAAAGTTGCCCGAATTCTTTAGGATTAGCTCCTGTCCGCTCCTTTATTAATTCGCGTTGCTCGGATATTGGAGTGATCAAGGCGGATTGACCGGAAGGAATTCCGACGGCCGCTGCCAGGTTTGCGTCCGGATCTGCATCCACAGCAAGAACTTTGTATCCCTCCGCACAAAAGGAATGGGCCAGAATACCGGCTATAGTGGATTTACCGGTCCCGCCCTTTCCTGTTATTGCCAGCTTCATAATTCCTCGGATCTTCCAGCATTCCTCAGCGCGGTTGCCCGCATTTCACACGAAGTTTTAAATTCAGTGGCCCGGCCCTATACTGCAAAATGCGGCTGCAAATTCGGGCATAATCATCAGCACCCAAAGGGTGTCCTCATTTTAATCGAGGTGAAAGTATATTTTCTAAGGTTTTTATTTCCCGCCAGCCGGTTTCTCCAAGCATGCAACAAAGTCTTTGCCCCCCTCAGCCCCTGAAAACAAGGGATTCTCCAAAAAAACAGATTAGAAATTCAATTTATTGGATTAAATATAGGGATCTCGGATCAGGCCCAATCAAAAGGAGGTTATATTTCCTTAATAAACAGGCACTTATGATTCAGGCAAATCTTGCTTGACTTTGGCATGGGATATGCATTAGAAGAAGTGATTTTCCGTTTCCCAAGCTTTGGCCCTGAGGAATTGTCCATGTGTTTGGGAGTTTTTTTCGCGGTCCCTTCCCGCGACGCCAGGAAGCTCCTAAGCAATGAACATCCATTCAGGGCCTGGCTTGGCCTACAAATTCAACCGGAACCCCCAAATTTCAAACTGTATTCCAAAAAAGAGTCATAGGATCTCCGGCAGAGCCGGGGGCTTGATTCTGTGAAGGGCTAAATGCGGCACGAACAGCATTATCGGGGTCAGTATCGCAATCGCAGTCGGTTTCGATATCGACCCCGATAGCGATACCGATTCCGAATGTACATGTCTTTTAAACGACGATAAAAATTGACCTTGTAGGCTATTCCTTTTCAGGATATATCTGGATATACGCCTCTTCTTTCAGGCGGCTCACATATCTTTCAAGTTCAGGCTCGTATTTATCCATGTACAGCCGTTCCTTGATTTTCGTCTCAACCTCTTCGAGGAGGGGCACCGCGGAGGGCTTGCGCGAGTCCACGCGATAAATGACATATCCTTCCTTGATTTTTTGGGGTTCGGAAATATCGCCGGATTCAACACCGCTTATAGCCTTTACAATATCGGGGTGCCATTTTTCAAGGAGATTACTCCCGATGTTGCCGCCCTCATCCGCCGTTGCACCCTTGGAATATCTGCCGGCCAATTCCGTAAACGACTCGCCCTGTTTCAATCGGTTGTATAAATCGCGGGCCCGATTTTCCGCTGCCTCCTCACTCCCCTCAGCGGCGGTCGTAATGGTAATTTCGCTTAGGCTGACCTCCTCAGGATTCGCAAAATCAACAGCATGGTCCTTGTAGTATTTTTCAACCTCACTTTTCATTAGCGTGATCCGGGATCCGACGAAAATATCGATCACTTGCGAAGCCATTATCTGGTTTTTGATCATTTCACGAAAATCATCCAGAGTGGTTCCCTGATTTTCCAGGGCGTTTCCAAGCTCCTCCATACTTTTAAAATTGTTTGACTTCAAAATCCCCTGAATTTCGGACGCGACTTGGGGTCCGACATCCGCATCGATACCCAGTTCGATAGCTTTCTGGACGAGAAGTTTTTCCTGTATCAGCGAATCGAGAACAGTTTTCTCCGCATCCTGTATGGCTTCCTCCAGATCTTCCCCAACCAACCGTTGTTCGAACTCAATACGCAGCGCTTCCATTTTCCGATTGATATCGGAAAGAGTAATAATATCTTCATTTACCTGGGCATAAATGCGATCCACAATTCTAGCCTCTGCATTGCAGAAACTGCACTGAATCATAAGTACCGTCCAGAATGCTTTTTTCATCAGATTTCCCTTCCATTACCGCATGACGATTAAAACCGGAAATATAAGCCGTTATTTATTTACGAAAAAAATAGATTAGAGACTAAAAATATTTGTTTCAAGAGTAAAAAAACAGGTCAAACGTCAAAGGTCGAACGTCGAACGTCAAAACTATGTTGCGATGTGGGATGGATTGATGGATAAATGGGGGAGGTGAAAAAAGCCTTTAACGTTCACACGCTGTTTTATTCCCACCCTCCCCATTCATCCATCAACTGCACGAAATTCCATCATCGACGTTCGACCTTAGACCTTAGACTTTGGACCTTTTTCTTTCGATGTTCGACATACTGATTACTGTTTTATTTCGTTAAGAATTGTCTCGATGGACTGGAAAATCATCTCCGGAGAACTGTCGGGCACATCAAGGGTCAGCAAACCCTGGGGAGAAAAAGTGGCCGTTTTATTCCGGGTTAGCAGATTTAACAGCTTTTCTGCATCGACCTTCGACTGATCCACGAAACGGATAAAAATCTGGCCCTTATTCTTTTCAATCGATTGTATCTGCAGTGCCAGTGTTTCCTGTCTCAAGCCCGCATACCGAAACAGATTTCCCACAGGTTCCGGATATCGACCGAAACGGTCGACCATTTCCTGTCGGAGCGCATCAAGCTCCCCTTCATCTGCAGCCGAAGAGATTCGTTTGTACAATCGGAGTCGTTGACTCGTATCCGAAACGTACGATTCCGGGATCCGGATATCCATATTGAGATTAATGCTGGTGGATATCTCTTCCTCCGCCTTTTCGCCCTTCAATTCTTCCACGGTCTGTTCCAGCATTTTACAGTAGAGGTCGAATCCCACTGTCTCTATGTGGCCATGCTGCTCTCCCCCGAGAAGATTACCGGCTCCCCTGATTTCAAGATCAAGGGCAGCCACGCGAAACCCGGTTCCCAGATCGCTGAATTCCCGAATAGCGGCCAGTCTTTTTCGCGCAACATCCGAAAGAGTTTCATCGGAAGAAATGAGCAGGTAGGCATATGCACGGCGGTCGCTGCGTCCGACTCGCCCGCGCAGCTGGTACAGCTGGGACAGGCCGTACAGGTCCGCACGGTCTATTACGATGGTATTGACCCTGGGTATATCCAGACCGTTTTCAATAATCGTTGTCGCAACCAGGACATCCAGTTCATCCTGTACGAATTTCAGCATGACCTTTTCCAGTTCCCTCTCCTTCATCTGGCCATGAGCGACACCGATTCGGGCCTGGGGCATCAGCTGTTGGACCTTCGCTGCCATAGTGTGAATCGTCTCGACGCGGTTATGGACAAAATAGACCTGACCATTACGCGCCAGTTCCATTTCGATAGCAGACCGGATCACATCGGAACTGTATCGCAGAACAGACGTCTGGATAGCCAGCCTGTTTTTGGGCGGCGTTTCGATTGTGGACATGTCCCTGAGTCCAAGCAACGCCATGTTGAGAGTGCGGGGAATCGGGGTTGCGGTAAGGGTCAGAACATCCACATGCGTCTTCATTCTTTTCAGACGCTCTTTGTGCGTTACACCGAAGCGTTGCTCTTCGTCGACAACAACGAGCCCGAGATCCTTGAATTTGACATCCCTGGACAGAAGCCTGTGGGTTCCCACAACAACATCGACACGCCCCATCTCCATATCTTCCAGCACCTGCTTTTGCTCCTTCGGGCTGCGAAAACGTGATAAAAGCTCAATGCCGATCGGGAATGCCGTGAAGCGCTGCCGGAATGTATTCGTCGGGGCCAGAACAGCTGCCTGTTTTCCATCCATAACGGCCTTGAACGCGGCTCGCATTGCTACTTCCGTCTTTCCGTATCCTACGTCGCCGCACAGCAAACGATCCATTGGCCGAGGCGCTTCCATGTCGTTTCGGACCGCCTCAAGCGCATCGACCTGGTCCCGGGTCAACTCAAATTCAAAGGCATCCTCAAACTCCTGTTGCCAGGCTGTATCCGGAGAAAAGGCGTATCCGGGAATCATCTGCCGTCGGGCGTAAAGCTTCAAAAGCTCTTCGGCCATATCCCGCATCGATTTTTTAATGCGGTTCTTGGTCCTGGTCCAGCTTGTGCCACCCAAACGATCCAGTGTGGGACGCGTACCTCCCATGCTGCTGTATTTCTGGATCAGGTCCAGCCTTTCTACCGGGACATATAGCTTGGCATCGTTCTGGTAACTGAGAAGAACGAACACCTTGGAATCGCCCTGCAATCCGATCGATTTCAATCCGTTGAAGAGTCCGATTCCATGGTCTATGTGAACGACATAATCACCCGGCTTCAGATCCCGGAAATCGGAAACAAAAAGATTCCTTCGAGCCGCCCTGGTTTTCCTGGGGCCCGCGCCTACATCCGACTCGTCGAATAGATCGGAACCGGTCAGAACGCGAAGATTTACAGCCGGCAGATAATACCCCGAATGGAGATTCCCCGTAGCGACCAGGATTTCACCCTTGGTATGCACTTCGTCGTCCGGTTCCGAAATCCGGCCATGGCAGAGACGGGCCGGGATATCATACTCTTTCAGAATATCGTGTATACGCTCCGCACGGCCAAGATTAGAGAGTACGAAAACAATGTATCCTCCAGACTCATGGAACTTTTTAATATCTCCAATAAGCTCTCTTATATTGCCGTGGTACTTTCGCGTGCTCTGGGATGAGACATATACGGGAGGATTCTCTTCGTCCGTCATGCCGAGTTCCTCGACATCCATACGCGGGAATCGCTCGAGCGAGGCTACAAATTCCTCGGCCGTGACATAGATATTGTCGGGAGGAAGAACCGGTTTATGCGCTTCAATTCGATCGACGTAACGCTCGTAAAGCTCAGCATGATACCGGATCAGGGAGTTCTCCGATGCTTCGCGCTCTACTGTAATGAACTGGTATCCCTTGAGATAATCGAACAGTGTGGCTGAGAGTGGATCAACAGCAGGCAGAAAAAATTCAAACGCTGGAAATGTTTCCCCCTGCCTGGAGAGCGCAATTTCCTCAACAAGATGGGGCAGAAACGGCTCGCTCCAGAGAGATGGGACTTTTTCCGCCCATTGCTGCAGAAACTGACGCTTAAAGCAATATTCCCGCATAGGAATAAGTTCTATACTCGGGATTTTCTCTACCGACCGCTGGGATTCGACATCGAATATCCTGAGAGATTCGATACTATCTCCGAAAAATTCCAGGCGGACCGGCTTATTCATATGAGGTGGGAAAATATCCAGTATCCCCCCGCGCAGGGAGAATTCACCAGGATCCGTTACGGGATCGTCTTCGACGTATCCGGATTCTAACAGGTATTCCCGGATCAGTTCGGGGGACATTTCCTCATTCTGCTTCAACATCAGGCACAAAGAAAAAATACGCTCAGGAGTGTGCAGACGAACAGCTGCGGCTTTGACCGACGCAACAAGAACTTTGGGGGCGTCCTGAAGGATCCGCCACAATGCATAGGCACGGGTGGCGGATATTTCATGGTGCGGGGACAACCCTCTGTAGGGATCCACCTCAAGATCCGGCATGTGAATGATTTCAACCGGATCAGGCGAGAGCAAATCCATGTAGAATTTCAGTTCCCTTGACAGATATTGTGCGTCCGTATTTGTAGGAGTCAATACAGCCACAGAACGGTTCTGAGCCGTAATCACCCTTGCAACCGCCAGAGCCCGGGCCCCTCCGGCTGCCCCGGATACCTTGAAATTTCGGTTCCCGGCATCAATCCGCCGTGCCAGTTCCTGAAGGGCACTGGATGCCATCGCCGTTTCGATTATGTTCTTCAGACGGATCATGTATGAACCTGCCGTTCGCCCCGGGAATTGCCGTGGCATTTTAACCCAAAGGTTTAACTACGCAAAAGATCACATCGCCGTTTGCCCAACTTGCTTATAGGAGAACAGCGTATGCAGTGAAGAACTCCGACCGTAGGTCGGAGCTTTTTCCCGTAAACTATTCTTTGAGAAATTCGGGCTATGAAGGCGAACTGAAGCGATCGAGTACTTTGCGGATAATCCCCGAGGTCGAAGATCCTTCAACCAGTGGAACAGTCGAAACAGACCCTCCGGCATTTTCAACCGTTTCACGACCGACGACATCGGAAAGCTCCCAATCTGAGCCTTTTACCAGAACATCCGGCACCAGGGCATCAATGACCTTTTGAGGTGTCACATCGTCGAAAATGAATACAAAGTCGACGCTTGCCAGTGCAGCGAGAACTTCCGCTCTTTCCTTTTCCGGAATCACGGGACGAGATTCCCCCTTGATCAGCCGAACCGAACGGTCGCTGTTGACGGCGACAACCAGTGCATCCCCAAGGGTACGGGCATGATTGAGATATCGCACATGACCGATATGCAGAATATCGAAGCAGCCGTTCGTAAATACCAGACGCTTTTTCAGATCCCGAAATCGGATGCGCTCTTCAATAATCTCATCCAGGGACCTCATTTTATTTGAAGACATTTCATTTCATGGGCAAAAGCCCGGCATGGGGATAAGGTTATGCCGCACATTCCCCGGCGACAGCAGGCCTGTTACTGTTTGGGCGAGTCTGAATCAATCTTGCGGATAGTAACTACCGAAGGTATGGTTCCGAGGACCTTAATTTTGCCCACCCAATCTCTCTGGAAACCGATGAGAGGTTTTACCTCAACGGCGGAAGTCGCTTCGTCAAAGTTTTCAGGCTCAATCGTCACGGAAAATTTGCCCGGGACAAGCTCCGGCTGTAAATTTACCGGCGCCATAACCTGAATATCGATCTGTTTCGGGGAGGCGATTAAGGATTCGTTCCCTACATCCACAGTCGCTTTTTTAACGACATACAATTTTCGATGGGGACCGATCAGAATTTCGACCCAGATCGGGTCGGTTCTCGTAGGGCGAATCATCCCATCGTTCACATTGAGGCCAACCCCGAAATTCACATCCTGTTTCAATCCGTTCAGGTCAATTATATCTGTGGAAATTTCTTCAACATCCTCTATATGAGAGCGCGGTCCGGTTATCTCGACTTTTTCGGGGTCCGTGATCGTTTCGTAAATATCAAAACCATCCGCTACTTTACCCTCTACCTTCACAGCAATCGGGACTTCTTTTGAAACCCTTCTTTCCAGCATCAACGTTACCTGCGAGGGATTAATCTTGGACACCTCAACGCCCAATCCCTTCTGGGATTTAATATTATCCCCTGTCAGAGTAAATCTATTCAGGCCCTCTTCTGTATTCTGCAGGTCAATTGTCCAGGTGACTATGCGGGGGACGAGCCAGCCCCTTACCTGCACAATTGACC
>JARRLM010000044.1:0-3522 GCA_037386985.1 Acidobacteriota bacterium
GCGACATAATCCATATCCTGGATCAATCCCTCCTGGGTACGGAAGATTTCGGGCAAACGCAATCTCGCTCCGAGGTTGCCGGCATCCGATTCCGGCAGCAAACCTCCCATCCAGCGGGCGCCCTCGGACACTATCTTCATGGCTGTTTCCCTGGCATAGATCCTGCTGAGTGCGGCAAGAGCCTCCGGTGAAAAACGTCGGTGTGCTTTTTCGTTCAAATCGCCTTTAGCAGCTCTGGCTGCACGCTTTGCAAGACTGGCAGCCCCTTCAGCAAAGGCGATCAGTTCTCCAAGCCTGAAAAGGATATGCTGATGCCGGGTCATCCGATTCACTCGAGCCATCTCAAGCAGCTCGGCCAGCCCGTGCAGGCAGTGGCCGACCACGTGTGCTCCGACATTGCCGTTCTGTCCATGGAGTTCTTCTATCTGTTGTGCCATTTCGTGATAGTACTGGCCCTTGGTCTTCAGATGCAGCTGCCACCGGTCACGACAGATTGTCATCTCCATAATTTCAGAAGTGCCTTCGTAAATCGTAGTAATACGGGCATCCCTTTTTATTTTCTCCACAAAATATTCTCTGGTATAGCCGTATCCGCCAAGGGCCTGGATGGACGCATCGGCAGCACCATTTCCAGCTTCGGTCGACAGGTATTTCGCAATCGCCCCTTCGGTATTCAGAGTGCCTTCTTCTTTGTCGATCCGTTCGGCCGTCTCTTCAATATAGGCCCGGCCGGCTTCCAGCCTGGCCGTATGCGGGACAATCAGCTTATGGGTGTATCCCTGCTTCTCAGACAGCGGCGCTCCACCCTGGATCCGTCCGGTGGAATAGGGGATGGCGCGATCGAGAGCGGCCCAACCGGCGCCCAGACCGAAGGCTGCTACCATCAGACGCGTGTACCCGAATACGAGTTGAGCCTGGAACAGACCCTGGCCTTCCTTCCCCCCGACCATGCGGTCGATGTCTACATAGACATTTTCCAGCGAAACCGTCGCTGTGTTGCTGGCACGGATACCATGCTTGTCTTCCGGTTTGCCATGACTCAAACCGTCAGCGTCCTTTTCAACAATAAACCAGGTAGGTCCGGCCGGGGCCTTGGCCAGGACGCAATAGAGATCCGCGTAGCCGCCATTGCTGATCCTCATAGGTACCGCCGAAAATGATCGGATCGCTTCCCAGGAATGTGGCCAGCACGCCGGTCGCTACACCCAGATCCACCCGAGCCAGTTCTTCGCAGACCCGGTATACGTCAAAAGCGCCTCCTCCCATTCCCTCGAATTCCTCAGGAATGAATAGCAGCTGTATACCCAGTTCCGGACCGTTCATATCCCGTACGATATCGATCGGAAATTCATCGGTGGCATCTAATTCCAGAATTTTCTTTTCCGGAAGCCGCGCGGAAGTAAAATCTCTTAGCGCCTCCAATGTCAAATCGAGAGTTTCTTTGTCCATTCCTTTGCTATCCATAGGTGTACATTTACAAAATATCCGATCCTGTCAAGGATTTATAAAGATCCGCCAGCATATCTTCCAAGAGCGGAATGCCAAAAAGCTCTTATTGTACTATAATTTGTCATAAAAATGCAGTCCTCTTCGTTCATAGAATTTTATTATCGCTTTTGGGCCGTTTCCTACTATTCAACCGCATAACCCGGCCCGTATTTCAGACCCTTAACAGCAACGCACCCCAGTGCATCCCGGCCCCGAAGGCAACCATCAGAACCAGGTCCCCCTGACGAATCCGTTTGGTTCGGATACATTCATCCCAGAGAAGCGGGATCGTCGCAGCCGTTGTATTCCCATATTTTTGAATATTATGGATGGTCTTACTTTCCGGAATATTCAGCGTTTTCTGCACTCGCTCGTTGATTCGCTTATTGGCCTGGTGCATCAAAACCATGGATATGTCATCCATCGTCAAGCTGTTACGCTCGAGAATCTCCTGCGTGGCTTTCGCCATACATACTGTCGCATTTCTGAAGACGGACATTCCGCTCATTACGGGAATGTGCTCCCCCTTCTCAATCTGTTCGGCGTCTATATAGGGCCGGCGATTGAATCCAGCGCCTGGAACGTGAATTTTCTCAAAATCGCTTCCGTCGGTACGAAGGAGGCAATCGATGATACCGGACTGACCATCATCGGCCTGAATCACCACCGCAGCCCCTCCATCCCCGAAAAGAACCGTCAGGTTCCGAAAACGGGTGTTCCAGGCATATTCCTTCGGCGTCGGTGCCGTTTCAGTTTTGCTGTACAGGTAGCGGTAGTTCTCTGAAGTCCAAGGCATAAAGCCTGTGTGCGTTTCCGCTCCGACCAGAAGTATGTTTTTAGCCATACCGGAACGGATGTGTGCATCGGCCAGTTGCATGCCGTATAAAAATCCCGCGCACTGTTGCCGGATGTCAAAACTGGGAATGTTTTTCACACCCAATTTGGATTGAAGAAGTCCGCCGCAACCAGGGAAAAAATAATCGGGAGTCATTGTCGCAAAAATGATCAAATCGAGATCACTCTTATCCACGCCCGACATTTTGAGCGCATCAACGGACGCCGCCGCTGCAAGATCCGAGGTCGTTGTTCCTTCTTCCACATAATACCGGCTTTCCACTCCGCATCGCTCCCGGATCCATTGGTCATTCACGTCCATAATCCTCGAAAGCATATCGTTTGTAACCCGTTCCGGCGGTATACAGGAGCCGCTCCCAACTATGACAGCACGATTCATAACGCTACTCTCTTAATGAAGGTACATGTTGATTGTATCATGGCGCCGGAACACGTGTGAACGTGTGAACGTGTAAACGTGTGAACGTAAAAAACCTACGCCTCGGAAGCCGTTCCATTGATGGGTGATTGGCGTGGCCGATAAAAAGTCTGCATTGATGTTCATATTACCGCTAAAAACTTTACATGTAACCATTTATCCCTCAGAGGGCCGTTTGCCGAGAAGAAGGGTTTCACGTTCATACGTTCACACGTTTACACAACGTTTTATATGACGGGATAGGAACCGATAACCTTGAGATATGGAGCCAGTTCACGAAGATGCCTGAGAGCATTGATGCAATCACGGTTGCGAATGTCACTCTGGAGATCGATATAGAAAAGGTATTCCCAGGGCTTCCCGCGAATCGGCCGTGATTCGATCTTCACCAGGTCGATATTCCTTAGGGCAAAGACCGATAACGCTTTGAAAAGCACACCGGGCTGGTTTTCAAGTCCGAAAACTACACTGGTTTTTTCTCCCCCCTGCGGCAATCTCCCTTTCCGGGCAAGCACCAGAAACCTAGTATAATTTTCCGGATCGTCCTCTATACCGGGCCGCACTATTTTCATTCCGTAGATCCGGGCAGCATCCTCGGACGCTATGGCAGCCGCATTTTTCAATTCCTTATCGTGTATGAATTTTACACTGCCTGCAGTGTTGTAAAAGGAAACCGTTTCGATTGTCTTGAACCGGCGTAAAAATCGGCTGCACTGTTCCAAAGCAGCAGGATGAGAATAGACCTTCCGGATCTGTCGAAA
>JARRLM010000044.1:3535-5273 GCA_037386985.1 Acidobacteriota bacterium
GAATGGCGGGCTAGGAGATCAAAATTCTGATAAATGCTCCCTGCGAGAGTATTTTCAATCGGAATAACAGCAAATTCCGCTCTTTTACGCACGACCGCTTCAAAAACATTTTCGGGAGTGTAACAGGACACGGACATCAGCTTCGATCCGAAAATCTTTTTGGCGGCCTGCTGGCTGAACGAACCCGGCTCGCCCTGAAAAGCAACTTTCGGGTTTTTGGGAACTGCAAGTGTCCGCTTCATCATACGCCTGGCTCAATTTCACCTAATGAAAAGGCGGGAGAAAAATCCCTATTGAAGGGAGAGTCAAGAGGGCGAACAAAAGTTTCGCCCCTATCAAGGCCCCCCTGGAAGATGACACGAGGGGCGAACCTTGTGTTCGCCCCTACTTTTTTGCCAAGGATTTGCTTTTGCCGGTTCTTTTCTTTGTTTTACTGCGGCCGGCTGCTGCTTTCTTCTTATTGCCGTTGTTCTTGTGCGAATCAAGCGTCATCTTGTAATGAATCATCTTGTTTACGGCATCGAGGTAAGCCCGGGCGCTGGCATCCACAATATCCAGGCTGGCGGCTTTGCCGATAAAGGATGCTTTGCCGAAATCAACCTTCATGAACACTTCACCGACAGCATCCCTGCCGCCCGTTACACTATGGACCGTATATTCGATCAGTTTTCCGCCCACGCCCGTAATCCGGTCGATGGTGTTCAGGGCCGAATCCACAGGCCCGTCACCCGTAGCGGTGCCTCAGTGCATGGCTGCCGGAATGCTTGCCCATCACGAGTTTGCTTTCCTTGATTCCAACTGTTTCCGGACGCATGATCTCATAGGTCAGCTTTTCCTTGATCATGCCGTCCTGATGGATTCCGGCCTCGTGGGCGAACGCGTTTTTTCCGACAATCGCCTTATTTGCCTGCACTTTCATTCCGGTCAGATTCGTCAGCATGCTGCTCGACGGGTACAGCTCTTTGGAATTCACCCGGGTGTCGATCCCGAAAAGGTCTTTGCGCGTACGCAACGCCATTACAATCTCTTCTAGCGAAGCATTGCCGGCACGCTCCCCGATTCCATTGACCGTACACTCCACCTGTCGAGCACCGTTTTGAATAGCGCTGAGAGAATTGGCTACGGCCAGTCCAAGATCATTGTGACAATGTACGGACAGGATAGTCTTATTGATGTTCGGTACATTCTCACGAAGATAACGGATAGTCTGACCGTATTCCGATGGGAATGTATAGCCGACAGTATCGGGGATATTGACGACATCCGCACCTTCATCAATAACGGCTTCAACAACCTCACAAAGGTATTGCAGGTTGGAACGGGTGGCATCCTCGGCTGAAAATTCAACATTGGGGCACAACGACTTGGCATAGGCAACCGCCTGGCTTGCGGCCTTCAGGACTTCTTTCCTCGTTTTTTTCAACTTGTACTTTAAATGAATATCTGAAGTTGCTATGAACACATGAATTCTGGGCTTCGCCGCATATCGGACAGCCTCCCAGCAACGATCGATATCCCCTTTGCCGGCCCTGGCAAGACCGGCAATTACCACCGACCTCACTTCTTTGGAAATTCTTTTTACGGACTCGAAATCTCCATCGGACGAAATCGGGAATCCCGCCTCAATAACATCCACCTTTAACCGCGCAAGCTGCCTCGCCAACATCATTTTGTCGCTGATGGTCATGCTGGCCCCGGGAGATTGTTCTCCGTCTCTCAATGTTGTATCGAAAACCAG
>JARRLM010000044.1:5304-12787 GCA_037386985.1 Acidobacteriota bacterium
AATGTTGTATCGAAAACCAGTACTCGATCTGTCATGACTGGATCCTTTCAATGATTACTTTTGATTTTTCCTTCATGCCCTGGAATGGCCGGAGGTTTCCGGCTTAAGGCAATGAAAGGCACTTAAGGACGAGGTATCGTAGGTGGAAGATAGAGTCACACCGATTCGGTTTATGGAGCTTCATAGTAATCCTATCGTATCTATTCTAACGTATCATAGACCCGCACTTACTTTTGTCAAGACAAAAACAAACAACCGTCAAAGGTCGAACGTCGAAAGTCTAAAGGTCTCCAAAATTCGTCGATGATAAGGGGATGATGGATGAATGGCCATGACAATGTTCGCAGGTTTACAGGTTTCATATTCTCAAGTTCTGTATGCAAGTTCCAGGTTTTGATCATTAGTTGCATGTTTGAACCTGGAAATTGTTTTTTGACCTTAGACTTTTGACCTTAGACTTTCGACGGTTTTCAGGAGATGTAGCTTCCGTTGATATCGACATATTCATGGCTCAGATCGCAGGTCCAGACCCGTGCCTGATGGCGACCTTCTCCAAGACAGACCTCTATCTGCAGGTCATGAGCCTTCATCGCTTTTTCTGCGCGTTTCCGAGCGGAACCGACCGGTGATCCATCCCGGTATACGGGAACACCGTTTAAGCTCAGGGCAATCCTCTCCGGGGCAAATGGCACCCCACTGTAACCGGCAGCGCAGAGGATCCGTCCCCAGTTGAATTCCTCGCCGAACAGGGCTGTCTTAACCAGGCTTGAATTTGCAATCGCCTTGGCCACTCTCCTCGCCGATTCGAAATCCCGGGCATCCTGGACAAGAACTTCGACAAACTTGGTGGCACCCTCGCCATCCCGTGCTATGCTTTTAGCCAGCTCTTCACAAAGCATCCCCAAGCCCTGTTCAAATACGGCACTGCCGGGGCCATCGGAAATCACCGCCTGAGATGCACCATTGGCCATGATAAACACCGTATCATTTGTAGAGGAATCACCGTCGACAGTCAGACAGTTGAAGGTGCGCTCCACGACACGATGCAATATTTTATTTAACTGTCCCGGTGTAATGCGAACATCTGTCGTGATCGCGGCAAGCATCGTCGCCATGTTCGGATGAATCATGCCCGCGCCCTTGGCTATACCCCCGATCCGAACAATATGACCGTCTATGCGCGCTTCGACCGAAAACGACTTCTCCCGGGTATCCGTCGTCATTATTGCCTGCGCCGCAGCGGAACCGCCCTGGGAATTCAGGGAAGATACTGCTGTTGCTACCCCTTTCAGCATTTTCTGTACCGGCAGGAAACCACCGATAACACCCGTACTGGCTGCCAGGATCTGTCTGGAATCCACCTTCAGATGAGAGGCAAGGCGCTGGGTGCTGAGGACTGAATCCCGCATACCCCGCTCTCCCGTGCATGCATTGGCACATCCGGAATTCATTAGAATCGCCCGGGCGCGTCCCCTCGAAAGCTTCAGGTTCTCCCGGCTGAGGACCACAGGAGCTGCCTGAACCTGATTAAGAGTAAAAACCCCGGCAGCCGAAGCCGGCTGGGAAGAAAAAATAACGGCAAGATCGAGACCCTTAGCCTTGATTCCGGCCGAAACTCCGGCGGCAAGATACCCTTCCGGCGCCGTCACGCCACCCTTGATAACGCGCCATCTCGGATTATTCTGTTTTTTCGTTTGAGAGTTTCGTTTTGAATTCATAAGTCAAGGACCATGGCGATCTCGTCGCAGGTATTAAATTTCGGGCAGTGGAAACATTCGTTATATACCTTTAATGGCAAGGAACGATGTTCCACCTTAACAAAACCGAAACGACCGAAAAATTTCGGCTCGTAGGTAAAAACGAACACCCGTTCTATTTCCCATTCCTTTGCTTCCGCCAGCAGGCCCTCAACCAGGGCAGTTCCCAGGCGCTTGCGCGTCATCTCGGGATCTACTGCAATAGCCCGAATTTCAGCCAGGTTTTCCCAGTAAATATGGAGCGCGCCACAGGCCAGTACCCGTTCTGAGGAAGCAGCGTCCTTTATGATACTGTAATCACGGAGAGTCTCGTAGAGCTGCAGCTCGGTTTTGGGGAGCATCCGCTGCGATTCTGCATAATAATTGATGATTCGGTACATCCCGCCTACATCAGACAGCCGGGCCTTCCGAAACAGCGGTTTCAGTCCGGATCCGGATTCTTCAGTTTCCAGGGATCGTATGTTTTCAGGCATTCGCATACTCCGTTTACGCTTCGGACTCTATTTCCTCTAAAACAGAATCCAGGGCCGCCAATAATTCATCCGCGTCCTTTTTCTCGATTATGAACGGAGGGAGCAACCTCAGGACTGTTTCGTGTGCGGCGTTGGTAATAATCCCTCTTTCGAGAAGCCGGGCCACAGCCTCTTTTGCAGCATCTCCCATTTCGATGCCGATCATGAATCCCAGACCGCGAACTTCCCGAATGGACCGATGCCGTTGGGCCATATTTTTAAGCTCGTCCATCAAATACCGACCCAATGTATCCACTCTGGATATCAATCCCTCCTCTTCTATGATGTCGAGGACTTCCAGGGCCAGCCTGCATGCGAGCGGTCCCCCGCCGAAAGTGGTTCCATGGTCCCCAGGTCCCAGGCTTTCCGCCACACGAGTGTTTCCAAGTACAGCACCCAGGGGATACCCCGCAGCCAGTGATTTTGCCAGAGTCAGGACATCGGGCTTCACACCGTAATGTTCGAAGGCAAAATACTTCCCTGTTCGTCCCAGACCGCTCTGGATTTCATCTGCAATCATAAGTGCATCATACCGATCACACAGAGCCCTCCCGGCACGGACAAAGGATTCAGGCAGCGGCACAACTCCCCCTTCACCCTGAACCGGTTCCAGCACCAATGCGCAGACACGATCCGAAAATGCCTTTTCCAGGGCGTCCACAGTAAATTCCTCAACAATTTCAATATCGGGAACAAGGGGTCGGAACGGAGCCTGGTATTTATCCTGGGTCGTAATGCTGAGAGCGCCGAAGGTTCTGCCATGGAACGAATTCTTCAGCGTCAGGATAACGGGCTTGCCGCCGCCGGCCCGGGTGCTTCCAAATGAGCGGGCAATCTTCAGTGCGGCTTCAACCGCTTCCGTTCCGCTGTTTGTGAAAAATACCTTGGCCATGCCGGACACTTCAACCAGCTTTTTGGCCAGAGCGCCCTGATACGGGTGATAGAAAAGATTGGAGCAATGAATAAGGCGTTGTCCCTGCTCGGTCAAAACACGGGCCAGACGGGGATGACCGTATCCCAGGGAATTGACGGAAATGCCTCCCAGAAAATCCAGGTACCGCTTTCCCGACATGTCGTAAACATAGACACCGGATCCGTGCGAGCAGTACAGTGCCGATCTCTTATAGGTAGCAAACAGGTACTTTTCCTCGAGGGCCTGTATGTCTTCAGGTTTAAGTTCTATTGCACTATCTTTTTCCATGGATATGCGTTCCTTCCGTCAGCGTTCCATCAATGAACTTCATTAAAATATCGGGTTCCGAACCGGGTAAAATAAGAGCGTCCCGAACTCCTGCGGCAAGCGCTTCCAAACAGGAGGATGTCTTCGGAAGCATCCCCCCCTTAATTATGCCCTGGGACCGCAGAGCTGAAATATCCGATTCCTCGATATTGTGCAACACAGAACCGCTCTCATCCTTAACGCCGGATACATCGGTAAGATAGACCAGCGACGTACAACCGGCTCCGCCAGCACAGGCGGCAGCCATAGAGTCGGCATTTACATTGTAGAGTTGACCTTCCGGGCCAAGAGCAATACTGGAAACCACCGGAATCCAGCCGGCGCGGAATACCAGGTCAAAGAAAGAACGGTCGACGTCAGACGGCTTCCCCACAAATCCGATCCCGGACGGACTGTCCGGCAGGTCGGAGAGGCGAACACACCGCACGGCACATGCGTCTGCGCCGCATATCCCGACGGCAGGCGTTCCTGAATGATTCACCTCGGATACAATCCTCTTATTCACTTCCCCGGCCAGAACCATGACCGCAACTTCAAGTGTCTCCGCATCCGTCACCCGCAGACCTTCCTTGAAATGCGATTCAATCTGCATTTGGGATAAACGGCGGTTCAGGCTTTTCCCACCGCCATGCACAAGAATCACTTCATGACCGGACGCAGCTATTCTTGAAACCTGCGAAAGGATACCGGTACGTATGGAGGTTTCCTCAAGAATGCTGCCGCCGAGCTTCACCGTAATTCGCATAAAAATTCACTCACTTTTCTGTACTCGTGCGAGAGTCCGACACCGATCTTTCGGATCCGAAAACCCGGATCCTCTCCAGAACTCTTTTTCCGGCCGGACTGCTTAGAGCCAGAACGAAAACAGTGTCGTCCCCGGCTATCGTTCCCACCACCTCAGGCCACTGCGCGGCATCGAGAACGACTCCAACGGAGTGGGCATTTCCAGGAGAGGTTTTTACTACGACGATGTTCCCTGAAATTGCCGTGCTTAAAACATACTGTTCCAATGTCCGGCGGATATTTCCGTTGGGCGTACGCGGCGCTATTTCACCCGGAGGCTGATACGTCCCACGGACTTTAATCAATCCCAATTCCCGGATATCCCGGGAAAGTGTTGATTGAGTCACCGGCACATTTTCTTTTCTTAGATAGGAGGATAGCTCTTCCTGGCTGCGCAACGAATGATCTCGAACTATTTCCAGAATTCTACCCTGCCTTGCTCTTTTTGTAATCATAACCGCGTACCTGCTCTCCCGGTTGCATATTTATGCAGTAATGGGATTAATTATACAATAATTGCGCCATAGTGCAAGGGAATAGGGAAAGGTCTACGGTCAAAAGTCGAAGGTTAAGAAAACAGCGGATGGTGGGCAGTCGTCAGTCTTGGTGATAGGCGGGACGTTGAGGCAGGAATGGAAGACATGAAGATCGGTCGAGAAACAGCTTCATAGTTTCTAAGACTTACACCATTCATTCATCAACTGTCCCTACATCAGGACGAAGGCTTTTGACCTTCGACGTTTGACTTTCGACTATTGTCATTGGGGGATAATCAGGATTTGCCCCACGCGCAGAAGGGTGTTTTTCAAGTTATTTACCTGCTGAATCTTTTTTGTGTCCGTATTGAATCTTCTTGAAATAAGCCAGAGTGAATCCCCTTCCTGCACGCGGTATTTGCCACCCGGGAGCAGTTCCGCCCCGGAAGCGGCAGGGGTTGACCTTTCAGCGGTCCCTCTCAGCGGCACTTTCAATGTCTGGCCCGCGCGGATGAGGTCTCTTTTCCGAATATTATTTATCAGCACTATCCTGGACACACTGGAATGATATTTTTGAGCTATAACGGACAGGGACTCCCCTTGGCGAACCTTATGGTATGCATACTCCGGTGGGGACCAGCTGGGTATATCCTGAATACGAGCAAGAAGGGCCTCCGTTTTCCCTTCCGGGATTTTTAAAAGATACGTTGTAGGGGGAGTTGCTTTCTGACGGAGTTCGGGATTCAGTGCGATTAAATCTTCTTCCGATACTGCTATAGCAGCCGCCAACGCGCTGAGCCGGACCGGTTTCTGCACGGTAACGGTTTCATATTTATCGGGACTGTCCGGTTCCTCGAGGTCGAAGCCGTATTTGACCGGGTCTTTGAGGATATGAAGAGTCGCGAGAAATTTCGGTACATAGCGGGCTGTTTCATAGGGCAGCAGCTGGAAGAGGTCCCAGAAATTGTCCAGGTAGTTAATTTTCTGACTGCGAATTTTCTTCAACACGGTCCCTTCGCCGCAGTTGTATCCGGCGAGTACGGTTGTCCAGTCGCCGAAAATCTGATGGAGCTCTTTCAGGTAGGCAATGGCGGCAGCCGTGGACTTCTCGGGATCGAGGCGTTCATCGACATATGTGTCCCTCTCGAGACCGAACTTTTGTCCAGTGGAAGCCATGAACTGCCAAAGGCCGAGCGCCCGCGCTTTTGAAAGGGCGTTGACTTTAAATCCGCTTTCAATAATGGGAAGCCAGGCAAGGTCCTCGGGCAGTCCGGCCTCTCTCAGTGCCTGCAGGATCATCGGCATATATCTTCCGGATCGCCGATAGGATTCAAGGAAATAGGCGCGTCCGGGGCCTTGAAAGTTCTTAATCTCTTTTTCCACATATTCATTGAGGGTCAGGGGAATTTCATTGTGGTTCCCGTTGGTTGCCGTATACCGTGAGGCATAAATTTCCAATATCCTCTTGGAAATCATATATCGCAGGTCCTCTTTCTGCTGGATAAGTTCGGGGTTTTCGTCCGTATCCACCTTTATTACCAGGCTATAAGCTTCATCAAGTGTGGCTATGGCCTTGTCCGGGTTCCCTTCGGACCAGAACCCCTGCGACGAAGTTACATAATCCAGTGCAGAATCAAGGAGATCCTGGCCATCGAACTGATCCTCCTCAATTTCCAAAACCTCAGCGCTTTCAACCGGAGCCGTATTGTCTTTTTCGGGAGTCTCTTCAGGCAGAGGCGATGCGGACAGAATTTCCCGGGAATCCCCCAGTGCAGGGGTATCAGGGTCGATCCCGTCGTAATATGTTATGATTCCGCCATTTTCTTCAGAAACCTCATCAGCGGAAACATCAACGGGCGTTATCTCGGCAATTTGCCGATTTTCTTCATCACTTTCAAGCTGCCGGGATTCAGGAACCCCGGGGGATTGAAGTTGAAGCGCCGGTGTTTTATGAAAGCTGCAGCCGAACGATAAGAATACGAAAAGAAGGACGGCATATTTGGAAGCTCGTAATATCATAATCTTTTCTTTTACCGGCACTCAACTCATGCATTGTGGATAGGCCGGGGGATTCCTCCTATTTTTGAAGATGGAAAGACTATATGCTGTCAACACTCATTTTCCCCGACACCAGGGCTTCCCGACTTCTGACAGAATACCCTATATTACTTCTTTATGGGTACCCGTTTCCACAAAATGCTTCTACAAATCCAGGCAGATGAAATTACCGGACATTACATCTACTGTTCGTGCTAACCTGTACTCCTATGCCTACCATTCCACGGGCGCTTGCCCCTGTAACCTTCATCGCCGGCCTCGTTTACAATGCGTCTGTACATATTCGAAATTCTCTCTATGACGCATCCATTCTGCCGCAGCGCCGGCTTCACAATCCCGTGATCAGTATAGGCAATATAACAACGGGGGGCACCGGAAAAACACCGCTGGTAATTTTCACCGCAAAGAAATTTGCGGAAATGGGATTCATTCCCGTTATTTTAAGCCGGGGATACGGGAGATCGGATCCGGGCGTATCCTTAATAATTCCACCCGGGAAGCACATCCGATCCCCTGCGCATGAACTTGGAGACGAACCGGCGCTCATTCGACTTCACGTTCCGGAAGCCTGGTTCGGTATATCGAAAGACCGCTTTATTACCGGCAGCAGGATTGAAAGAACCGGAGGCAGGATGGTCTTTATTCTGGATGACGGAT
>JARRLM010000045.1:0-8714 GCA_037386985.1 Acidobacteriota bacterium
GGCTATGTTTTACGTTTTCGGCGTTTCGGCCACGGTGGCCGCAGGGAGTGAACTCTTCCTCGCTCAGTTCATGGGCGCCTTCGGGGCCCTGAGTTATGCGTTTGAGGGTATGGTGGATATCCGCCTGGTCCTGCTGCTGTTTTCCGGCTCGCTTTTCGGAATTTATATCGGCGCCTATGGAACAAAAGTCGTCAAGGAGATATTCATCCGCATAGTAACGGCCGTTATTATCCTTTTGTGCGTCCTCAGCCGTCTGGTCAATATCCCTACCTACATGCAACAGCTTGGATACCTGAATATCGATCCTTCATTGAATTCCTATTTCGATCTGGCGAGTAAAGTGCTTCTGTATGTGAGCGGTATGACGGGCGGTGCTCTGATACTGGTGTTTGTATTAAGAGCCTATTTCCAGCGCAGGAAGATCCAGGCCAGCCTGACTACAGGAGGATCTCCCCGGGAATCCGGACCTCTCGCCCAATCTTCTGTTTAAGGTCAGAGGATTGGAAATGTGTTTAAATGGACACCTTAAAGAGAATTTTTCCAATGGCAGGTATTTTCGAAAAGCTGAGTCGCGATACTAGAAGCCGGAATGCGCTCAGTGATCTTCGTCTGGAATTCATCCGATTCCGCAGGTTTCTCGAAAATATGAGGGAGATCCGCAACCTCATCGATGATGCGGGGGATAAGCTCCGGGAAGAGTATATCTATGACAGGCACTATGTCCTTTCATTGGTGGACGCTATACTTGAGGAAGCGTCTATGTTGGCGTTCAATTCTTCTGTTCTTTCGCCCGCTGCCGGGAAAAGGATCTATGCACAATTGGATGCGCATAAAATATATGCTCAGAAAGAGTTCCTGGAATCTGACGGCTTAAGCAAAAAAGACTTGTCTCTTCTCTCCACCTGCCTTGATGCGGATCCTGAAACGCAGTTGCTTGCTGCGGTTCTGAACTGGCTTATCGGTCCTTCGCCTGCAGATCGCCCTGCCCTGATGGATTTTATTCGATATGTTACCGATGAAGTGTTCGAAAATTGTCGGAAGGAAGAACTGATAGAGAAAGTAGGCGGATCTATCAGGAATATGCCTATAAGTGATTCCTGTTCCATGAAACTGATCGATGTCGATAAGGTTTCCCCGTCAAAGCGGGAAGGTTCCGTTTCCCATCGGGATATAAAGTGTCGACCTTTCGGGATGTTGTTAATCGGCCTCCAGAGCGGAGTGACCTCCGGCGGGACCAAAGAAAAATCCGGAATCAACGGCTGGATGCTTTTTGATAAGGAAGCGGTCAGTCTGCGGATCTGTCGGGACAATGAAACAATCCATCTAGAAGCAGCGCTTCATGGAAACGTTGCCTCCGATTTCATTTTTATATATTCCCAAAACCCCTTCGATTTAAGAGAAGCTCTTCCTCAGGGATCTTGGGTGGAGAAAACCGGGCAGGGGACTTTAGCCTGGATCTATGATGTTTCAATCGACCACCTTGAAAAACAGCTCGTGCAACTTGGATATGAAAATATCGTCGGAAAAAGGCTGAAGCCGGCCTTGGAGAAAAATGGAGATATTGTTGAAACCTTTACGGATGCCAGAAAAGCGCTGGAAAGGTTCGGCGAACAGCATTTTGATATAGTTGTATCGGACATCAGGATGGATGATATTGATGGACTCGAGGTGCTGGAACAGGTCGTGGCGCGATCCGAGCGCACCAAAGTCATTATTATCACGGGGTATGCCACCGTAGAGGTTGCCCAGGAAGCTCTGGTCAAAGGAGCGTTCGATTTCATCGCCAAGCCTTTCAAGCCCGACGATCTTCGCAAGATTATTGAAAAGGCGGCGAAAGAACTGGATAAGTGAATCCTCGTAAAAGGGAATTGAATCCATGGCCGGGAACTTGAAAGCCGAAAACGAGCCGTACGATTGGGAATTCAGATATCGTTATGAAACTTTGCGTGCGATTCTCAATAGAAATGGACGAACCCTCCAGATTCTTTCCGACCTGGAAGCGGATCTCAATCATTTGACTTTTTCGGACGCCAGAATTCACCGTCCCGTCAAACGGTTGTTGGATGAAACTTACCTGATGGCGCAGGAACTCAACCTGCTCTGCCGTGGACGTTATTCGGCCCTTTTCCCTGCACTGGATACAATCCGGCGGGAGGTGGAAAAACAATGGAAGCAGGTTCCCGGCCGGCAGGAGCGTCCTCCGGTTGTTTCTTTAGATGACAAGGATTCACTCGATCCCCTGCTGGTTGGAGGAAAAGCGTCCGGTCTTTCTTCGCTGTACCATAACTTTCCCGGTCAGGTCCCTGAAGGATTTGTCCTCACCACCAGAGCATACGATCTGTTTCTTGGAGAGGGTGCGCTCTTCGAGCAGATCCGGCTGTTGCTGAAAAACCTTGAGTTCACATCGGACAGGGACCAGTTTAGCATCAGGACCGAAGCAATTAGAGACGCTATTGTTTCTGCCGAACTGCCGGATTCGATTCATGAAGCGCTTCGACAATACGTGCCCATGCACGGCGGAAAGAACTCAACCTTGTGGGCGGTGCGCTCCAGCGCCGTAAGCGAGGATGGACGGTTTTCTTTTGCCGGCCAGTTTGACAGCCTGTTGAACGTACCCGAACATAGTTTGCCCCTGGCATACAAGAAAGTGCTCGCCGGCAAGTTCACGGAAAGAGCCATCATCTATCGTGTGAATTGCGGTTTACGCGAGGTGGATACTCCCATGGCGGTTCTGTTCATGCCTATGATTGATCCGATGGCGGCTGGAGTTATCTATACGACCGATCCTCTGAAACCGGAATCCGATACGATGGTCATAAACTGCGTCGAAGGTCTTGGTGAAACAGTGGTCAAAGGGATCGGCGTACCGGACCACATAACGCTTTCTCGACAGGCCCGGCCGGAAATTATCGGCATACACTCCTCAGAGGCTCCTGTAGAAGGACTCAGCTATTTATCGAAAGACAAGATACTGGAAATAGGAGCCATGGCCTGGAAGGCCGCAACAGTTTTCGGATATGACCTGGACATGGAATGGGCCGTGGATGGTAAGGGATCCGTCCGGTTGCTTCAGGGTCGCAGGGTGATTTTCCCAAGCTATAAAAAGATCAAGGAAGTGAAGTCTAAAAAAGCGGAATTGTTTGTTTCTAAAGGAATTTCGATCTTTCCTGGACGTGCTGAAGGTCCGGTCGCTGTTCGCTCCGCGCAAAATCTGGACCCAATCCCGAAAGGAGCCGTTCTGGTTGTTGAGCAGCCGACGCCGGAATTGGCTCCTCTGCTCACCGATGCTGCCGCAGTCGTTGGGGCGGAGGGGAGCCCTGTCGGCCATCTGGCGACGCTGCTTCGGGAATTCGCAATTCCGTCCATCTTCCAGGCAGGCTCCAGAATCGTTGACCTGAATGATAATGCCATCATCAGCGTCGATGCCTCTATGCGAAAAATCTATCGAGGATCCTGCTGGCCGGAAATGAAAGAGCGTGTTTTGTCCAGGCTCGCATCCACCAGAAGCCGGAAGGGCACCGACGCCCTCTTCAATTCGGTGCTGTCTTTGAACCTGTCGGATCCTTTTGCTTCATCCTTCAAACCCGGAGGATGCCGCTCCGTACACGATGTTATTCGATTTATCCATGAGATGTCCGTGCGATCCATGTTCCGTTTCGGCGACGAGCACTCAGGGTTCCTGAACAGGAAAACCCGGCCCCTTAAATCTGATATTCCCATGCAGATTTATGTACTGGCTCTAGACCAGGTTCTTCCAACTGAAGAAAAAAGCGTGGATCCGGAATATCTTGTGAGTCTGCCGTTTAAGGCTTTCTGGAAAGGTTTTTCCAATATACGTCTCGCCTGGCCGGATCGTTGGGGACAGGCGCACCATCAGATTTCCAGGGATCTTCAGGATCAGGTGTTCGGCGGAGCAAAGGGACCCCGACGACGCAATGATCCCAATTATTTAATCTATTCCCGGGATTACATGAACTTCAATGCCCGATTTGCCTATCACTACGCCATGATAGACTCTTTGCTTGGAGCCGGTGATCGCAACAACTACATCCAGCTCCGCTTTCACAGCGGTGGAGGAAGCAATGAGAAACGGAAACGTCGTGCCCGCTTTCTTGAAAGGGTATTAAGGGAATGCCGTTTCGGTGTGAGACTGGAAGGCGATCTGATTACTGCATGGTTCCGCCACTATCCCTCCGGGGATACGGGCAAAGCACTTGAATTGCTTGGCCGGCTTTTAGTCTGCTCGCGCCAATTGGATATGTTGATGCATATGGACAGTGACGTTAAAATGTTCACAGATCATTTTCTGGCTGGAAGGTATCAGGCCTTTTCCTAAAAACAGGTTCGCTGTTCAGCAGAAATACGGGTTAAGGAACTCCATCTAATGAATATGGCATCCGGAGAAACCCAGAGTCACTCAAATCAGCGGCCTTCTTCCGATCACGAACTGGACAAGGAATATGTAGAGGATATCGCCCTCAAGTCCCGGCCCATCATCAGTATTCGCACCAGGCTGTTTCTGGCCTTCCTGGTTATTTTCACATTTTCAGTGGTTGTGGCTCTGTGGGCAATTTATGCACTTTCACAAACCCAGGCCAAGATCCGGTTTCTGGAGGCTGCAGGAAACTACTTTGTAGAAATACAGCAGGCGCGCCGCTTTGAAAAGAATTTTCTGCTCTACGGGACCAACCTTGAAGATTCTCTCGAACACCTTCTGACTGCCGAAGAAATCCTCCAGCAGAACAAGGCTACTATTGAAAAGATACTGGGACACAATTCCGTCCAGTTAATGTCGCAGCAACTGAGCAACTATCATAAGGTATTGGAGAAAGTCGGTGAGGCACGGGATACGGAAGAACGAAACCGGTATGAGCCGGAACTCCGTGAACACGGAGGGCTGCTGGTTTCTCAGGCAAACAATTTCCTGGAGAAAGAGCGTGAGTCGGTGGAGGACGCGCTTACGCTTTCCCGTCGAGTGCCTTTCTACTTCCTTGGGATCCTGATGGTGTTGATAATTTTCATCACATCGTTTCTGGTGAAAAATATACTGTCGACTCTCAATCGTTTTCTGGAATACACCAACCGGATCGGCGAGGGAGATTTCACTCCCATTCTGCCGAAGAGGAAATACCGTGATGAATTTTCCCAGCTTGCACTGGCATTCAACCAGATGATCCGTGAACTTGATAAGCGGCACAAGATTATGATTGAGTCTCATAAACTTCGTGCGGTAGGAACGCTGGTCGCCGGCGTAGCCCACGAACTGAATAATCCTTTGAACAATACGATGCTCACGGCAAGTCTTCTCGAGGAGGACTACAAACAGTTGTCCGATGAAGACAAACTGGATATGGTGCGGGACATTGTCAAGGAAACGGAACGGTCAAAAGTCATCGTCCGAAACTTGTTGGATTTTGCCAGGGCAAGCGAATACAAAAATGTGCCCATGAACCTGGAGCATTTATTGGTGAACTCTATACGCCTGGTCCACAACAGGGTCAAACTGGCGAAGATAAACCTGCAGACAGAACTGGCATCCGACCTGCCTCCCGTGCATGGAGATGAGCAGGCTTTGCAGCAGGTTTTCATAAACCTTATTCTTAATGCGGTGGACGCCCTTCCTCCCAGGGGGGAAATCACCATTACCGCGTCAAAAAGCAGCCAGGCGGGTTTTATAGAAATAAGAGTGGCCGACAACGGTCCCGGAATCCCGGAGCATATTCAACCCCGTATATTTGATCCTTTCTTCACGACCAAAGTCAAAGAGAAGGGGACGGGATTGGGATTGTCCGTGTCGCAGGGGATCATTCACCGCCTGGGTGGAAATATTAACGTAGAAAGTTACATTGGGCGAGGAACGACTTTTGTGGTTCTTCTTCCGACAACAGAGGTGCCTTCATCCGTTTCATCAGCTCCGCCACGTGTGAGTGAAGCCACTGATACCCTCTGAGAAATGCAAGCTAGGAAATTGGCATAAGCTTGAATTATCGCAGCCCCCGGTTTATCATGGATCTCTAATGTTTGTTTGATTGTGTGTCGATACCTGTTCCAGGTTTTTCTTAGTGTTAAATTAGATTTTCCCGGGAGGCTTTATGAAGCGTTTATTGGCAGCGGCATTCCTGTTATTGATTCTCTGTGTTCCGGCATCGGCCCAATCGGACTGGAGGGTTTTCGGCGGATTTTCTTATGTCCGCGCTGAAACGTCTCCACAAACCCAATCGCTGGAACTGGGACACATGAACATGTATGGATGGGCTGCTTCAGTAACCCAGTACACATCCCTGCCATGGCTTGGAGTAACGGCCGAAGTCGGCGGACTCTACAAAACCCCGACCATTACAATACCAGCGGATTATTTTAGTCCGGGTGTTCCCGCGACGGATACGGACTATGACAATCTGGTTCATACCTCCGTCTATACGGCAATGGTTGGGCCTTCATTCGCATATCGCGACAATCCTGATGTCGAACCGTTTGCGCATGTCCTGTTGGGCGGAGTATACGGTAAAACAAGCCTGACCAGCGGCGGTGAAAATCTTTTCGGAAGTTCAACATCCGCTTCTGACTGGGTATTCGGATATGCGATCGGTGGTGGGGTTGATATTTATCTGTCGAAATATGTGGCCCTTCGCGGGCAGGCGGACTGGATACGCTCGACATTCCATGACGGCGACAAAGACCGCCAGAACAACATCAGAGTTCTGGGGGGACTGGTACTGCGCTTTTCGCAATAGATAAGCTGAGTTTTTTTGAATAAAAGCATGAAAAAAGCCGCCAAGGAGGTCTTATGGTTCGGGTAATTGCTGTTTTTACGCTGCTCTGCAGTACTGTTACTTTACAGTCGATAGCCGCTCCAATGACCGTTGTACCGGATGGATGCACACGGGCGGATTTACAGGACCAGGTGGACGGGTATGTGGATGCTCTGAAGAAAGGCGATCCTTCCCTCATGCATCTTGCCACGGATGCGAAATACATCGAAAACAGGAAAGAAATACCGTTCAACCAGGGTATCTGGCAGAAGCCGCTGAATATTGATTTCCATCGCAGCCTGCTTGATACGGAAGCCTGTCAGACTTTCACTGAGATCATCAATGCAACCGGCAGTCACCAATATGTTATCGGGAGCCGGCTGAAAATCATCGCCGGTGAAGTCTCAGAAGTTGAAGCGCTAGTCACCGACCAGGACGACTGGCTCTTCAACGCGGACAACTACCTGAAATACTCCTCGCAGGAGAAATGGGATATTCTGCCGGCTGCTATGCGAAGCGACAGAGGGACCTTAATTAAGGCGGCCAATGCCTACTTCGATGTTTTTAAGGATCCATCATCCGCGAACGATGTCCCGTGGAACATCCCATGCGCCCGTCTTGAGGGCGGTATATACACCAACCCCGATAATCTGCCCGACGCTTCCTGTACAGGCGGTCCTCCGCTGGAAGGGAGTGTTGAAATCACTAATCGGCGCTTCATAGTAGATCTCGATATGGGAACGGTTGTCGGTCTGGCGAACTTTGGTGATGAAAATGGCTGGCCCGACTCCCATATATTCCGTCTGGAAAACGGGAAAGTCCGGTACGTTCACACACTGACCGTCTGCCCCGATGGCTGCGAACTTCCTTCCCCGAAAGAGGAGTAGAATTCTGTTCGTCAAATACGGGTGAAGTATTGTGTCTCCCAGTTTTATCTTCGGGATTCACGATATCCGAGAACCATCATGGTGATGTCATCGTGCTGGGGTGTATTGGTGGAGAAGGATAGAACGGCTTCGTGCAGGCGGGACAGAATCTCCGGGGCTGTAGACTGCGCATTTGCCCGCAACAGATCAACCAGTCGCTCGAGCCCGAATTCTTCATCCTCGGTGTTCAGCGCTTCGGTCACTCCATCAGAGAACAGTACAAGGTGATCATCCGGCTGCATCGTGATCGTTCCCATTTCGTACTGTGCATCGGCCATAATTCCGAGAACCATTCCACCGGCAGTCAACTCTTTCATCGATCCGTCCCGGCTCAAAAGAAAGGGAGGGTTATGACCGGCATTGATATAGTCGCAGTTTCCGTCAGGATCCACAATTCCAAGGAAAAAGGTTACAAAACGATTGCCGGTCCCGCGTGGCACTAGATTACGGTTTACGTTGGCCATTATCGAGGGAAGAGAAACGTCACAGAAGTTTTGAGCGGCGAACATTCCCTGAATCAGCGAGGCCAGGATAGCCGCAGGCATTCCTTTGCCGGCGACGTCTCCTAATGAAAAGCCAAAATTTCCATTTTCCAGATCGAAGTAATCAAAGTAGTCTCCGCCGATATCGTAGCACGGCAGGTTCTGGCTGCAGGCCCGGACATATTCCAGTTCCCTTGTCGATTCAGGGAGCAGCGCCTGCTGGATCTCCCGTGCCAGGGCCAATTGCTCATCAATCTTGCGCTTATCCTGGGAGATCTTATAAAGCCACGCATTGTAGATCGCTATGGAAGCTTCCGAAGCCAGCGTCTCCAGAGCATCGATCCGCGTGTTTGACATTCTGGCGCCGAAGCTCGAACTGTCCACATAGAGAACCCCGATGGTTTCAGTACGGACCACCGTTGAGGTGTGGGCCGAATCGCGGACCGTGAGGTAACGGAGAGGAACGCACGAAATACTGCGCAATCCGAGCTGTCGGGTGTTATCGTGGGTTTCGCTTTCTTCCCCCAGGTCCAGATCTTTGATGACGACCGGCC